>JALYYE010000061.1 GCA_030946735.1 Candidatus Dormiibacterota bacterium | reverse complement strand
GGCCGTCGGTAATCAACGCCACCGAATCGCCGAGGCCTTCACCGACGAGCGCGCCCGTCACACCTAGCATCTCGCGCATCCCGGGGCCGCCAACCGGGCCCTCGTAGCGGATCACCACGACGTCGCCTGCTTTGATCCGCCGCGCCTGAACCGCGGCAAACGCCGCCTCCTCGCTGTCAAAGACTCGAGCCGGACCGCGGTGCATCAGGCGCTCGTGGCCCGCGAGCTTCACGACGCAGCCCTCGGGGGCGAGATTGCCGCGGAGGATGGCGAGGCCGCCGGTCGGCTTCAGCGGCTTGTCGAACGGGGTCACCACCTTCTGGCCTGGGGTCTCGACCGCGGCGGCGGCGACCTGCGCCAGGGTCCGGCCGTCGACGGTACGGGCGGCGCCGTTGATCAATCCGCCTTCAGAGAGACGCTGGGCCACCAGCGCAATGCCGCCGGCATCGTGCAGGTCCTTTGCGACGTAGGCACCGCCCGGCTTGAGGCTGGCGACCACCGGCGTGCGTGACGCGACGCGTTCGAAGTCGTCGATGCTCAAAGGCACGCCGGCCTCGCGCGCAATCGCGAGCAAGTGCAGGACGCCATTCGTCGATCCACCGGTTGCGGCGACGGAGGCAATCGCGTTCTCGAGGGCGGCCCTGGTGACGATCTGGCGAGGCCGCACGTCCTTGGCGATCAGGTCCATCACCAGCCGTCCGGCCTGCTCGGCCACATCATCTTTGTGAGGATCGATCGCGGGAACGTCATTCGCCCCGGCAGGGCTGATTCCCAGGAATTCCATGGCCGTCGACATCGTGTTCGCCGTGAACTGGCCACCGCAGGCGCCGGCGCCGGGGCAGGCGCTCTCTTCGACCTCGCGCAGCTCGGCCGTGTCCATCTTGCCGGCGGCGACCGCACCGACCGCTTCGAAGACATCCATCAGGGTGATGTCGCGGCCGCGATGCCGGCCGGCCGCGATCGTGCCACTATAGAGCGCGAGCCCCGGAATGTTGATCCGCACAAGCGCCATTACGGCGGCCGGGATCGTCTTGTCGCAGCCCACGATCAACACCAGGCCATCGAAGAGATGGCCGCGAGCGACCAGCTCGATCGAATCGGCGATGACCTCGCGGCTCACCAGAGAGGCCTTCATGCCCTCGGTGCCCATCGAAACGCCGTCGGAGACCGCGATGGTGTTGAACTCCATCGGCGTGCCGCCCGCGGCGCGGATGCCGGCCTTCACCTTCTCGGCGAGGCGGCGATGGTTGAAATTACAGGGCATAGTCTCGATCCAGCTATGCCCGACACCGATCAGCGGCTTGGCCAGGTCCTCGCGGGTGAAGCCGATCGCCCGCAGCATGGCGCGCGCGCCGGCACGGTCGTCGCCCTCCGTCAATCGCGCGCTCTGCCGCTTCAGCGGCGACGCGCCGTTTGGGTCCGGCATGGATCACCCTCCTCGGGCCCCGATTCTACTGCCCGAACCGGTACGATGCGACAACACAGCGAGGACAGCAGTATCCCAATGAGTGCCAGCACCGCCGAAGCGATCCTGCCCGAGGCGGGTCTTCGCGCCGAGATCCGCCTCCTAGGGCAGCTGCTGGGCGAGACCCTTCGCGAGCATGAGGGCCTGGCCCTTTATGAGCTTGAGGAGTCGATCCGGTTGCGCGCGAAGGAGCTCCGCCAGCGCTACGACGCCACCGAGGAGGCGACGCTGATCGCTGAACTCGGGCGCATTCCACTGGAAGACGCCGCCCGGCTTGTCCGCGCTTTCGCGACGTACTTCCAGCTCGTCAACCTGGCCGAGCTCGAGCGGCAGGCTCGATCCGTAGCGGAGACGGCCGACGACGTCGGAGAGCTCGACCGATCGGTCGCGCGTTTCGCGGCACAGCCCATCTCCGCCGACCGCCTGACGGCGACGCTCGAGCAGCTGGAGGTCAGGCCGGTCCTCACGGCGCACCCCACCGAGGCGGTTCGGCGCAGCATCCTCGACCACCAGGACCGCATTGGCGAGGAGCTGTCGCGGCTGCGCGCGCCGCTTTCGACGCGAGAGCACGATCGCGTCCGGCAACGGATCGCGACCCAGGTCGAGATCCTCTGGCACACCGATGAGGTTCGATCCGTACGCCCGCGCGTGCTAGATGAAGTCGGGAATGCACTCTTCTATCTCGAGCGCACGTTCTTCGATGCCATTCCCGACGTGCAGCAGCAACTGGCCGAGGCGCTCGCCCGGCATTACCCGGGCATGCCCGTGCCGCTGGACTCGCCGATTCGCCTGGGATCGTGGGTGGGAAGCGACCAGGACGGCAACCCCAACGCCAACGCCGCGATGCTGACCGAGACGTTGCGATTGCAACGCCGCACCCTCTTGACGCGGTACCGCGAGCGGGTGCGCGAGCTGGCGAGAGACCTGAGTCAATCGACGCGCCTGACCCAGGTGAGTGACGAGCTCGCGGCGTCGATCCGGCGCGACGAAGCGGAGCTGGCGGATTATGCTGACACCCTCTCCCCGGGGACGGCCGACGAACCCTACCGGCGCAAGCTCTCCTTCGTCTGGCGGCGCCTGGGCGCGACGCTCGACGGAGAAGCCGCCGCCTACGCTTCAGCCGACGGCTTGGCCGCGGACCTCGACCTGCTGGACCTCAGCCTTCGTCGTCACCGGGGCGCCGCGGTCGCCGACGGTGATCTGCTTCGCTTGCGCCGCCAGGTGCGAGCCTTTGGATTCATCGGCGCCCGCCTCGACGTCCGCCAGCATCGGGCCGTGGTCCGCGCCGCCGGTATCGAGGTAGTGAATCGCCTTGGCGCCGCGCCGGATCAGCGCCGAAGCGCGACGCTCAATCCACCGCCGATCTCGCTCGATGCTGGTCGCTGGTCACCCGCTACTGGCAACCTGCTGGCCACGCTCTCGGCGATGGCGGCGGCGCAAAAGACGGCGCCCGGCTCAGCCCAGACCTTCATTTTGAGCATGACCGAAAGTGGCGACGACGTCCTCCAGACGCTGTTCCTCGCCGGCCTCGCCGGACTCCACGACCTGGCCGCCGACCCGCCGCGCAGCGACATCGACATCGTGCCGCTTTTCGAGACCTCCGCCGCTCTGGATCGCGCGCCGGCGATCATCGAGAGCCTGCTGAGCGATCCGGTCTATACCCGTCAGCTCGACGGCCGGGGAGGGATCCAAGAGGTGATGCTGGGCTACTCGGACAGCAACAAAGAGGTCGGGTATCTGTCAGCCGCGTGGGCCCTCGACCGCGCGCACGCGGCGATCGCCACGGTCATCGCCAAGCATGGACGGCAGCTGCGGATCTTCCACGGACGCGGTGGGACGGTCGGCCGCGGCGGCGGTCCCACTCACGTGGCGATCCTTGCCCAGCCCGCATCGGCGCCTGATCCCCGCATCAAGATCACCGAACAGGGCGAGGTCATCCATCGAAAGTACGCGCGCCCGGAAACCGCGCGGCACAACCTCGAGCTGGTGCTCGCGGCGACGCTCGAGCATGTCCTGATGCCGGCCGAGGTCCGTGAACCGCATCCCGCGTGGCGCGACGCAATGGACGCGATGGCGGAGCAGAGCCGACAGCAGTATCGCAAGCTGGTCTACGAGGACCCGGGCTTCCAGGCCTACTTCGAGCAGGCGACGCCGATCGAGGAGATCGCCCAACTCAACACCGGCTCGCGGCCCGTCAGTCGCGGCGGCACGCTCGCGGTCGAAGACCTGCGCGCCATTCCCTGGGTGTTCGCCTGGATGCAGAACCGGCACCTGCTACCAGCCTGGTATGGAGCCGGCTCGGCGTTGGCCCAGTTCGCGCAGCGGCCTGGCGGCCTCGAATGCCTGCGCGACATGTATCAGCACTGGATGCTCTTCCGTTCGCTGGTGGACAACCTGCAGATGGTGCTCGCCAAGGCCGACATGCGGATCGCCCGGCAGTACGCGAGCCTCGTCGCCGATGCGCGGGAGCGCGAGCGCCTCTTTTGCATCATCGGCGCCGAGTTTCAACGGACGGATGATGCCGTGCTGCAGATCACCGGGCAGGGGTCCGTGCTCGAGCGGCAACCGCACCTCCTGGCGAGCCTGCGGCTCCGGGATCCCTATATCGACCCGATGAGTTACTTCCAGGTGCGGTTGCTGCGCGAGCTGCGCCGCCTGCCGGCCGGCGATCCGCGTCGTGCCGACCACCTGCAGGCAGTGCTGCGGACGATCAACGGCATCGCCGCCGGTCTGCAAAACACCGGCTGACCCCACGCCACCGGCCTACGGTTCAGCCGGGGAGCGCCGCTTTCGGCTGCGGCGTTTCGGGGGGGCGGTCAGCGGAAGGGCCCGGGCATAGGTGCCCAGGACCTGCAAGAAGGTGGTGGCGTGGCGTGCCGCTCGTAGCGATGCCGCGACGGGCTTCTCGGATCGGCCGCCGTCCAGGTCGAGATAGAAGAGGTACTCCCAGGGCGGGTCACGGCGGGGTCGCGACTCCAGCTTGGTGAGATTGACGCCGGCGTCGGCAAAGCAGGCGAGTAAGCGGAAGAGCGCGCCGGGCTCGTTGGCCACTGCGCAGACCACCGAGGTCTTCTTGCCGTAGCGAGGCCGTTTGATGTGCGGCGGTTTGGGCCGGCGCGGTCCTCGCCGGGTGATCAGGAAGAAGCGCGTGATGTTCTCTTGCACTGTTTGGATTCGCTCGGCCAGGATTTCAAGCCCATACAATTCAGCGGCCCGCCGCCCGGCGATCGCCGCCTGGTCCGTACGACCCTCCTGCTGGGTCTGCTTGGCGGCGCCCGCCGTGTCATAGGCCGGGATGGGTTCGAGGTGTTCCCGCACGATGAAGGCCTCGCATTGCGCCAGTCCCTGCGGATGTGAGAGAACGCGCTTGATCTCGCCGAGTTTGGCGCCCGGCACCGCCAGCAAGCAGTGGTCAACCTGCAGCGCGACCTCGGCCACGACGAGCGCTCGGTACTCGAGGAGCAGGTCGTACGTCTCGAGGACGCTGCCGCCCTGCGAGTTCTCAACGGGGACCAGGGCGAAGTCGACTGACTGATCGGCCACCCGGTGAAACGCATGCCGTAGCGTTCGAAACGCCTGTGGCTTCGCGGTGGGAAAGGTGGCGTGGAGCGCCTCCTCGGAATAGGCGCCCGGTTCCCCCTGGTAGCCGATCGTGAGCTCGCTGGCGATCTCGCAACTCTATCGAAGTCGGATTCAAAAAAAATCGCCAGCAAGGTTTCACCTAGGCTCTTTACATGAGCCAGGTCAATGTGATCGTGATCCACGTGCGAGCGAAGCAAGCGGCCGAGTATGAAAAGTTGTTTGTCGAACGTCAGCTACCACGGTGGCGCGACTACCAACAACGGGGCAAGTTCATCAGTGCTCGGTTCTTCCGATCACAGTTCGGTTCGGACGAGCGCAAGGCCATTGTCAAATACGTCATTGTCGTCGAAGTGCCGAGCGTGGCGGAGCACCACGAACATGACTCGGATCCCGATTTCCAGGAGTTCGATCGACTGGCCGACGAGTTTCAACCCGAGGGTCCCCTGGTCTTCGGAGGAGACCTGATCCACTCCGTGGGCTGATCTAATCGAGCGCTTCGAGCCGCGGCCAGGCCACGTCGAGAGCGACCAGCGGGCTCCGGCACATCCAGATCACGTTGCCGTATTCCTCGTTGCGCATACCGTACGAGTTGGTGACCGCACCGGCCTGCTGGATGTCGCCAAACATGGTGGCCAGATATCGGCGCTCGTACCCGACCACGATCACGGTCGACGGCGACATGTGCGCCGGCGCCCAGACGAGCTCGTCGAAGCTGACGGTCTGATAGAGGATGTTGGCCCCGACGAACATTGGCGAGATCGGCGCGGCCAGCGCCGCGAGCGCCAAGCTAGCAGATAATTCGCTTCATGGACTCAGAGCGACGAACGGGCGTCACGGCGGCCGACGAGCAGTTCCTTGCCTTGTTTGAAGCGGGCAAGATTGCCAACCAGGACTTCAATCACCGCGATCACCTCCGGCTCGCCTGGATCCAGATCCGCCGCCTCGGTCTGGAGCACGCATCCGATGCCGTCACCGGGGCGATCCGGCGATTCGCTGCCCGACATGGGCACGGCGACCGCTACCACGAGACGATGACCCGTTTCTGGCTGCGCGTCGTCAGCCTGAGCATCAAGCGCCATCCGACGCTGCAGTTCGACGATCTGCTTGCCGCCGAGCCGCACCTGCTCGATAAGAACCTGCCCTACCTCCACTGGTCGCGGGAGCGCATGGGAAGCGATGAGGCGAGGCGGCAATGGGTGGAGCCCGATGTTCGCTTGATGCCCGCGTCGTAGTCTGGCTCGATGACCGAGCTGAGCCGCGCGGTTCAGGCGCTGCGGAAATTTGCGCTCAAATATCCCGAGACCGCCGAGGACTTCCCCTGGGGCGAGCGGACGATCAAGGTCCGCGGCAAGATCTTCGCCTTTCTCAGCGAGGACGGCGACACGCTCTACCTGACGGTCAAGCTGCCGCAGTCATCGGAGGCTGCCCTCGGGCTACCGTTCACCACCCCCACGCGATATCGCCTGGGGCGAAGCGGTTGGGTATCGGCCCGGTTTCCCAAAGGCTCGGCGATCCCGCTGGACATGTTCCGGGATTGGATCGAGGAAAGCTACCGCGCCGTGGCACCCGCCAGCCTGGTCAAGAAACGGTAGGGAGGAACCCCACCCCGACCCTCCCCCGAAAGGCGGAGGGACAGGGAGGGCCCGATCGTTAAACGAGGTCTTCTTTGGCGGCCGCTTCCTTGACGCTTGCCTGGGCGTGCTCGGCCACCCGGCCGACTTTCTCGCCCACCTGACGCGCCTGTTCGGCGACGCGCTCGCGTGCCGGCCCGGCGATCTGGTCCTCAACGCTGGTCTTGGGGACGGCGGCCGCGATCAGGGCGCCCAGGCCGGCCGCCACTAACGCCACCGGAAGCGGGTTCTCCTGCAACATCTGCTGGAACCCCGACTGCAGGCGTTGCACCTGCTCGTGCGCCTCTGTGCCGATCTGGTCGACCTGCTGGCGGGCCGTTTCCGCGGCCTCGCCAAGGCTCGAGGACGCCTGGTCGACCGCTCCGCCGACGCTCGACGACGCCTGATCGACAACTCCGCCGACCCGCTCGCTGACTTGCGCAGCGACCCCGGGGTTTTTCTGCGGATAAGCCGGGGTCCGATACCGCGGCGCCGAGGAAGCCATGCGACTCCCGCCCATGAAGAGCCAGGCGATGCCGCTCCCGACCAGTAGCGCCGGAACCGGGTTCTGACGGATACGGTCGATCACCGATCCACCCGAATCCGCGACCTTGTCCGTCATGCCATCGAC
>JALYYE010000025.1 GCA_030946735.1 Candidatus Dormiibacterota bacterium | reverse complement strand
AGGCGGCGGTAGCGATCCAGAACGTCCGTCGTTGGGACCGCGTCAAAGAGCAGCTGCAGACGACGGCGTCAATGAACACCCGGCTGATGGGGCGCGAACGCTATATCAATCAGTTGCTCTTTCGCATTCAGCAGCTGGAACAAGAACTCGGCCGCTACAAAGCCGCCTAAAATTCTGCTCTCGGGCACGACTTGGTCAGGGTAGGTCGAGATACTTGATCGTATTGTTGACGCCTCCGAAGTAGAGCCGTTTGCTGCACAGCGCTAAGCCACCCGGGCTGCCCGGCGCATCAAGGTGCACAAGCCCGGGAGCGTGCCCGGCGACCGCGGCCACGAGGCTTCGTTCCGTGTCATAGAACCAGACGATCGCTTGATCATCGAGCGCCAGGGTTGGGATTCCCCGACCCAGGTTCTTGTGGCGCGGTGCCCCGACGGGTTGCACCCAGATCTCGCTGAACACCTCCGTGGTCGCGACAGGGGGTTGGGTCGCGGAGGTGCTTGTGGGCGACGCCACCCAGACCGCTCGCGTGCCGTCATAGAGCAAGAACGACGAATTAGGTCTACCGTCGAGCGCGGTGACGTCGCCGGTTGCCAGCTCGACAAGCTCTGGGCGACCACCGCGCGAGATCCAGAACTCTCTTTGACTGTTTGGGTCGGCCGCGTTGTCCAGGAAAGCTACGCGACCGGCACGAATCGATGGGCGCACCGGGTAGGTGCCCGCCGGGAGACTAATCTCGCGCTCGACTCCACTGACGAGATCGCGCAGCATGAGCGCTTTGTGGCCCGGCGCCAGCAGGACGTCCCACACCAGACTATTCCCATCGACCGTCGGCATGGGAAGTTCCTGATGCTGAACGTCCGTCGTAGGCCTCGCGATCTCGGTCACATGGCCCGTACGGATGTCCACCAAGCGAACGCGCCAGTCAGCCAGGAACCCGCCCTCACCCTGTTGCGTGTACTCGGCAAAGGCGAGCCATGGGGGCGCGAACGCGAGCGGGCCGATACTTCCGCTTGTCGCCCGACGAGCAATGAGGCGCAGGGAGGTAGGAGTACTCGTGGGCGCGACGTATACCGCGTCCAGTGCTCCCGAGGTCCAAGCGAGCACACCGGCCGAACAGGCCATATTTCCCACGCCCTCGGGCCGGCCGTCAAGCAGGGTGCCTTGCGACACGCCAGGCAGATCGGAGTACCCGGCGGTTGCTGTGGGGCTCACACGCGGCGAGGCCGCAGGGGTGGATACCGGCGACTGGGCCTGGCACGAGGCCAGACCAACCGAGACGATGCAGGTGGCGAGGGGTCCTGCTAGCAACCCCCGAGGCTCTCTTACCACATGATTTGGTCGACTAGTGGATGGTTGTGGATCGCGGCCCCGAGGTCCTCGTAGTAGTGCGAGTCCCAGAAGCCGGCACCGCCCCCGTCCCCAACTGCATGTGAGCCCCCTCAAAATCCGAGTAGCAGCAAACTGACGTATAAGACATGCCTGGACTCGAGCCTGGGGCTCAGCCGTAGCTAGCCGGTCAAACGCCTCCGGCGTTTCCCGGCGATGTTGAGCCGGCCCAGGATGAAGGCGTCGAGGACGCGATGCGAGGCGATGACGCCGTCGCCGACGCGACGGGATCCCTTGCGCCGGTCCGCCTTGAGATCGATGAGGTACTTCTCCTGTTGCGCCCACACCAGCTCGATCAGGCGGGTGAAGTTGGTGCTCTCATCGACAACGATGCCTTCTTTCTCGATGCGGGCTTTGACTGCCTCAGGCAGCATCTTGGCCTCCGCCAGGTTCAGTCGCTCCAGCGCTTCCAGCAGGTCGTCAAGGCGCCGGAGGTGGTAGCGGCGCTCCGCTTCATTGCCGTATGCGTGAGGTGCTGATTCGTCCAAGCGGTCACTCCTCGTCGTGGTTTACGGTCGTATAACTCCGGATCCAGCGATAACTTCGAGCCCCTGCTTCTCGAGGGCGTCGAGCACCCGGTTCATCCCGATGGAGTCGCTGGGCATGTGGCCGGTGATCACGAGATTCGCCCTGGGTCGCTGCAACTGCTCCAGCTCCCGCAGGTCCCGCTCGTCGATATGCATTGCCAGGATGGTATCAATGCCGTGCTCATAATACGTGCGATAGACGGGCGCGCCACCATTGGTCCCGGCCGCCATCTGGACCACCCAGCGCCCAACCCGGTTTTCGGCGTCCCCCAGCCACAGCTCGGGCTGCACCAGCGAGGCCTCCATTTCCGGGATGGTCTTGAGCTCGCCGATCAGTCCGCCAACCGTGGTCTTCCCGCCGTCGACGACCCGCCCGACGAAATCGATGAAATACTGGCGTCCGACCAGGTCGGCGGCCAGGTGGATGTTCATCATCGGCATCTTCAGCTGCCGCGCCGCATCCACCACGCGATCGTAGTTGGTGGTGTGCAGGGCGTGGGCAACAGGTCGCTGGCGGTCGAGCATCTTCTGGTGGGCAACCTCAGCCGGGATGCCTTCCGCCCGCATCTGGGCTTCATGCCCCTCGATGACCGCCGCCAGGCCCAGCCGGGCTCCGGACCCGATCGGATGGTGGGCGATGACCCCGTCGGCGCCAAGCGAGCGGGCCAGGAGCAGTTCGCCGAGGTCGACGTCGATGCCGACGAAGACGCGCCGAACCTCGCCGTCGAGGTAGACCTGCGAATCGGGCGGCGTCTCGGCGCAGCCGGCTAGGCGATTGGCCATCGCCATGATCTCGCTCAGCCGCACTCCGGCATTATCGCGATCCGCGTCGCTCCACGCCTGAAGGGGCGGGCGGCGCTCGGGAACTAGAATCCCTCCGTGCCGGCCAATTCGGGAACCGAACGTCGGGGCGGCGGCGAAGGCGGCTTCGCCCCAACCTTCAAGGAAGCCGTGGGTCGCTGGCGGCGCCGCCACCGCCATCCGGCGCCCAACGAGATCTGGTTTGCCGTGCATTACCGGGTCGGCTGGCTCGTCGAGCGTCTCTCCTTGCTCGAGAGCATTCACCTCCTGCGCCAGGGCCTTGACGTCCGCTCCCTCGCCGCAGAACGCCCGGCGCGGCGCAAGAAGGGTGAGGCAGCCGGCGGCGATAGCCATCCCGACGATGACAACCCGCTGGACGTCGAAGACGAGCCCGCGGACGCCCTGGTGTCTCCGGAGAAAGGCACGCCGCCCGCCGATGTCCGATAATCCGGCCATGCGGCGCTTTCGGCCGCGCTGGCTCAGTGCGCTTCTCGGCGGTATCGTCCTGCCGTTCGACCCCGTGCTCGGCATGGTGATGTTGATGGTCGGGCTGTGGCCCAAGCGAAAAACGGTCCCCCGGGTGCTGAAATGAAGGTCTACCTGGGCCGCGCGGTCAGCGGCGAGCTCGGTCCGCGTAGCCTCGAGGCGATCCAGCTAGCGCACCGGGCGCTGCGAGAGTTCGGCGCCGGCATCCTTGCCGAACGCGTGGCGGATCCCGATTACCGGCCCGGCCTCGACCGTCCCGAGCTGATCGCCGAGATGATGCATCGCGAGCTGCTCGAGGCGGATGGCGGCTGCATGGAGATGACCGGCCGCAGCACCGGGGTTGGCTTCGAGGCGGGATGGCTGCTGGGGCGGGGGCGTCCGGTGCTGGCGCTTTACGATGCGGACCTCCCACCGGCCTCATCGGTGGTTCGCTTCCCGCCCTTCGACCACTGCGTGCCGTTTGGCTACCACGACCTGATGGCCATCGGCGGCGCCGTCACCGACTTCTGCCGCACCATCGCCGCGCACGCCGCCTATCGCGCCGAAGGCTGATCTTTAGCCGCGGAAGGCGTGGACCTGTGCTGTCTGGCATAGGCGGCGCCAGCAGCAGGCCTCATGCTGACCTGGTCCGATGAAGTCACCCTATGGACTGGTCTTCGCCGCGCTCTACGATGCCGTTTTCCTACGGGCGGAGCGCAGCGGCCTGCGCGCGATGCGTCAAGACCTGCTCAGCCAGTGCACGGGCAGCGTCCTCGAGATCGGTGCCGGCACTGGCCTCAACATCCGACACTATGACGCCGGTCTCGCCAGGCTTGTCCTGACGGAGCCTGAGGCTCACATGGCGGCGAAGTTGCGCGCAGCGGTCACTCGAGCAGGGAGTGCTGCAGACGTGATCGAAGCGCCGGCAGAGTCGTTGCCATTTCCAGACGCCACCTTCGATACGGTCGTCAGCACGCTGGTGCTCTGCACAGTGCCGTCTCCCGACGCAGTGGTCCGTGAAGTCAAGCGCGTGCTCAAGCCCGGCGGGCGATTCCTGTTCATCGAGCATGTTCGCTCCGACAGCCGGCGGCTGGCCGGCTGGCAGGATCGGCTTAGCAAGCCCTGGAGCCTCTTCGCATGCGGGTGCCAGTGCAATCGCAACACGCTCGAGACCATCCAGCGCGGCTTCGCGATCGAGCAGGTGAGCCGCGATCGGCTGATCGGGTTGACGTCACTGGTCCGGCCCCTCGTGAGGGGTCAGGCGCGCGCCGCGTAGAGCTGCCATGAATCCGGGACCCCTTTCAGCGCATGGATCCCGCGATCCTCGAAGACGATGCCCGAACCGACGGTGAGGTCTTTGACGGTGCTCGACACCACGACCTCGCCCGGTGCGGCGATGGCGCCGATGCGGGACGCGATGTGGACGGCGATGCCGCCGATGTCATCGCCGATCACTTCGATCTCCCCGGTGTGAATGCCGGCGCGAACCTCGAGGCCGAGCAAGTTCAGGTCCTGAATGATGCCCTCGGCGCAACGCACCGCCCGGGCCGGTCCGTCGAAGGTCACGAGGAAGGAGTCGCCGAGGGTTTTGACCTCGCGGCCGCGGAATCGCTGGAGCTGTCGCCGGACGGCGCTATCGTGACGCCCGAGCAGTGCTTTCCAGTCTTTATCGCCGAGTTCCGCCGCCTTCGCGGTTGAGCCGACGATGTCGCTGAAGAGCACGGTGGCGAGTACACGATCGGTCTCAGCCGCGTGGCGCGTGCCGGTGAGGAACTCCTCGATTTCGCCCACCAGCGCCTCGCGGTCACCCACCCAGGCGAGGTGATCATCGCCGGGCAGCACGACGTAGTTGGCACCGCTGATGTGGTCGGCAAGGTAGCGGCCATTTTGTGGGTAGATCATGCGGTCGCCCGCCCGGTGCAATACCAGGGTGGGCACGTGGACGCTCGGTAGGATGTCGCGCACATCCATGTGGATGGTCATCTGGTAAAGAGCGAGGGCGGCGCCCGGGCTCGCTGACAATCGTCCGTATCGAGCCAGCCGGGTCCTGAAGTCCTGATCATTGATCTTGCTCGGCGCAAAGCGTTCCAGGTTGAACGGCTCCGAGGGATCATGCACACGCATCATCGCCATCGACTGGTGGTGCTGCTCGAGTGTCGGCGCCCATGGATAGCCGTCCTCTCTCAGCCAGGTGGCCCATGAACCGAAGAGGACCAGGGCGCTCGTCCGGTCCGGATACGTTGCCGCGAACAGAATGCTGAGCGTCCCACCTTCGGAGATGCCCAGGAGCGCGGCCCGGCGAGATCCGGCGGCATCCATGACCGCGCGGACGTCGTCCATCCGCTGCTCCAGCGTCGGAAGCTCTGACTCCGTGACTCGGTCGGACATGCCCGTCCCGCGCTTGTCAAAAATGATCAGCCGCGAAAATGCGGCCAGACGGGTAAGGAGGTCGGCGACATCAGGGTCTTCCCAGAAGACCTCGATGTGCGAGAGCCACCCCCAGGTCACGACGAGGTCGATGGGACCGTCGCCGACCACCTGGTAGGCGATGTTGACGTCTCCGCTTTTGGCGTACTGCGTACGCCCGTCCATCCCGATTCAGTCTAGGCGCGGGCACCGGCAGCCCCTAGACTTCATGCAGTGAGCTTCCGCGCCTGCGTCCTGACGGTGAGCACCAAGGGGGCGCGCGGTGAACGGACCGACGAGAGCGGCGAGAAAATCAGTGAAGAGCTCGCGCGCGTCCCCTGCGAGATCGTCGGACGCGCGGTCGTCAGCGACGAGCTCGACGACATCCAGCGCCAGATCCGCGAATGGCTGCAGGCGACCGATCCCGACCTGATCGTCCTAACGGGTGGCACCGGCCTGGGCCCGCGCGACGTCACGCCGCAGGCGCTGGAACCCCTGCTCGACTATCCCGTGCCGGGCATCGCGGAGGCGATGCGAGCGGCGGGTCTGCGCAAGACGCCGCATGCGATGCTGTCGCGCTCGCTTGCCGGCGTGATCGGTAAGACTCTGGTGCTGGCCCTTCCCGGGAGTCCTCGCGGCGTGGTCGATAGCCTCGAGGCCGTGATGGAAGCCTTGCCGCACGGCCTGCGCACGCTTCGCGGCGAGGTCAGCGACGCGCCCGCCGCGCACCGCCCCCGCTGATGGGTCGTATCAAGGTTGGAATTTCGGCATG
>JALYYE010000016.1 GCA_030946735.1 Candidatus Dormiibacterota bacterium | reverse complement strand
TGACGTGGTTGACAGTAACGCCGTAGAGCAGCGTGTGCGGGCCTCCGGCGTTGGTCGCGACGTTTCCCCCGATCGTGCACGCACCCTGGCTCGATGGGTCGGGGACGTAGTAATAGCCGTGCGGCTTCAGCGCCTGACTCAGCGCCAGGTTGACGACGCCGGGCTGCACCACCGCCCGCAGGTTGTCGATGTCGATCTCGAGAATCCGGTCCATCCGCGCAAAGGTGATGACGACGCCGCCCTCGACCGGGACCGTGCCCCCGGCCAGGCTGCTGGCGCCCGACCGCGGCGTGATCGGAACCCCGGCGTCGGCGCACAGCTTGACGACCTGCGCCACCTCTTTCGCGGTCCCGGGGATGACGACGATGTCGGGCAACGCCGTCTCAGGGCTGGCGTCGTACTGGTAGAGCCGCATCTCGTAGGGATCGGCGAACGCGTAGCGATCGCCGACCACGGCCCGAATACGGTCCAGCAGCTGCTCGCGATCGGCCGCATCCATTTTGTTAAAGGGTACCCCCCAAGCTGACCCTCCCCGGCAGGGAGGGAGGGAGATTCGCCCGCACCCGACCCTCCCCCGCTCAGCGGGGGAGGGCATTTTATCGCCGGTTAGCTGAGTGTTGGGATGATCCCGGGGATCAGGTAGACCTCGATCATGGCGACGATGCCGACGGCGGCCGTGAGGATCAGGCTGTAGCCGACGGTTCGGCGGAAGATCTCGCCTTCCGAACCCACCCGATTGACCCCCGCCGCCCCGACCGAAAGATTCTGCGGGCTGATCATCTTGCCCATGACCCCACCCGATGAGTTCGTCCCCGCCGTCAGGATCGGATTCAGGTGATGCCCACCGACAACGATCTGTTGGGCTGTATGGGCCTGCATCGGACCGAAGAGCGTGTTGGACGCGGTGTCGCTCCCTGTCAAGAAAACACCCAACGCACCGATGACGGCCGAGAAGAAGGGGAAGAACCCGCCGGCTTTTGCCATGAGGAGGGCAAGGGTGGACGTCATTCCCGAGAAGTTCATCACCGCGGCGATCCCCAGGATGAAGGCGATCGTCATGATCGGCAGGGCGAGCTGGCGTAGCGTGCGACCGTAGGTCGCGAAGAACAGACCGAGCGGCGCCCCTCGGATGGCCATCACGATGAAGGCTGCGATCGCCGCGAAGAGTACGAGGCTACCGGCGGCTGACAGGAAGTCCCAGGTGAAGGTGATCGGGTAGGCCGTCGACTTGGTAACGATCGGCGGTTCCTGGGAGATCAGGGCCTTGGGTTTGGCCGAGGGGCCGCTATAGCTGCCGGGCCACTGGAATCTCCAGAACGGGAACTTGAAGGCGCCGGCGTCCTTTGTCGGACTGGGACCAAGCCACGGATTGGGGCAGAGCGCGAATCCCGGCTGGCCACATTTGAGGTCGGCCGTGATGTTGGCCGGCGTGTGGAGGGCGTTCTTGACGTTGCCGGGCGGACTGCCGGAAAAGAACGGCAGGTTGCCCATCTGCCCGATCAGGATGACCACCACCAGGATCACGTACATCATGTAGGCTCGGACGATCCGGGCGGGCGGATCCGCGACCTGGGCGACGGCGGCGCCCACACTACGAAACCTCGGGATCGCGCCCGGCGCTGCCGCACCGTCGGCGGCAAACCCCCAGAGCGTCTTCGGCTTCCAGACGCGAAGCAGCAGGGCGACAGCCGCCATCGAGACCAGAGCAGCAAGTACGTCCGTCAACTCGGGGCCGATGAAGTTCGAGACCAGGAACTGGACGACCGCGAAGACGACGCCCGCCGTGAGAACGGCGGGCAAGACTTCGATCATTCGATTCCAGCCCGCGAGGACGACGATCAAGAAGCCCGGAATGATGATCGAGAAGATGGGAAGTTGCCGGCCAACCATGGCGGAGAGCGCCAGGGTGACCTGCGTCTGATCGTTCGCGCTGTGGCCGATGATGGGCGCGGTAAGCAGACCGAGCGTGACGATCGGGATGCCGATCGACCCGAACGCGACCGGCGCCGTGTTGGCGAGCAGCGCCAGCACCGCCGCGCTGATGGGCTCGAATCCGAGGCTGGCGAGGATCGCCGCCGAGATGGCGACCGGGGCGCCGAAGCCCGCGATGCCTTCCATCAGGGCGCCAAAGCAAAATGCCACCAGCAGCGCCTGGACGCGCCGGTCTCCCGTCAGTCGGGTGAGCGAACGCCGGATCACGTCGAAGTCGCCGCTGGCGATCGTCAGGTTGTGGAAGAAGACCGCGTTGAGCACGATCCAGCTGATCGGCCATAACCCATTTGCCATGCCCTCGGTGGTGGCCGAGATATCCAGCCCGAGCGGCATCTGCCAGACCAGCGCAGCGAGGATTGCCGCGGACAGCAAGGCCGCCAGCGCCGACTGCCAGGCCGGCTGGCGAAGGACCGCCAGCATGACGAACAAGAGATAAAGAGGAATGCCTGCGACGATCGCCGAGAGCCAGATGTTGTTGCCCAGAGGCTGATAGCCCTGATGAAACGCCAGGATCGCGATGGCCCCACTCATGACGAGGAAACCTCCCTTCCTTCCGGCATTCGACGTGTACAGGCGCTTCCGTACACGTTACACAGAGCGGTCCCAAAACGCCACAATTGGCGCCATGGCGGACTCGATGGCGGACAAAAAGGTCCGACCGGCCGCGCCCCTCAAGCTGGATGACTTCGAGCCGGCGGCCCGGGCCGTCCTCCCCCAGGGAATCTACGACTACATCGCCGGCGGCTCGGAGGACGAAGCCACGCTGCGAGGTAACCGGGAGGCGTTTGGCCGTTACCGATTCCGCTTCAAGATCCTGGCATCGACGGATAACACCGACCTCAGCAATGAGCTCTTCGGGCAGCGTTTCCGGATGCCGGTCCACCTGGCGCCCACGGCCATCCAGCGGATGACCCATCCGGATGGCGAGTTGGCCGCCTACCGGGCGGCCTCGGACGCGGGCATCGCCTACGCGCTGAGCACCTTGTCGAGTGCCGCCATCGAGGAGGTCGCCGCCGCCGCGACGGGGCCTCGCTGGTTCCAGCTCTACATGCACGCGGAGCGGGGGGTGAGCACTAGCCTCGTCGAGCGCGCGGTCGACGCCGGCTACTCCGCCATCGTGCTGACGGTTGACCTGCCCAAGACCGGACGACGCGAGCGGGACATCCGCAACGCCTTCAGTCTGCCCGAGGGGCTTCGCTACGCCAATCTCGACGCCCGGCGGAGCACGGCCACTGCCGACGGCCCAGACCCCTTCGCGCAGAATGTGAACGCCAACGCCAATCCCGGGCTTGGCTGGGCCGACCTCGAGTGGCTTGTGGCCAGGACATCGCTTCCGGTCATCGTCAAGGGCGTCGTTCGCGCCGACGATGCGCGCCACGCAGTCGACGCGGGCGCACGCGGGCTGATCGTGAGCAACCACGGTGGGCGTCAACTCGACTACGCAATTGCTAGCCTCGACGCCCTGCCTGAGGTCGTTCAGGCGGTCGGGGGCGACGTCCCGGTGCTCATGGACGGCGGCGTCCGCCGCGGGACCGACGTCCTCAAGGCGCTGTGCCTGGGAGCCCGCGGGATACTGATTGGCCGGCCGTTTCTCTACGCGCTCGCTGTCGGCGGCGCCGATGCCGTCAGCGGCATGCTGGCGATGCTGCGGGCGGAAATCGAGGTCTCGATGACCCTGCTCGGCGTCCGCCGCCTGAGCGAGCTCAACAAGGACCTGGTGATCCGGGTCTAAGCGCCGCCCGCCGACTTCTCACGTGCCACGGTGTCGAGCAGCGGCTGGACTGTTTTTGCCTGCCAGGCAGCGGCGCCGTTCTGGGCAGCCGCGTAGCTGGCCGCAAGCTGGGCCCGCGCCGCATCC
The DNA here is from genome assembly GCA_030946735.1 of Candidatus Dormiibacterota bacterium. GTDB lineage: Bacteria > Chloroflexota > Dormibacteria > CF-121 > CF-121 > CF-13. The sequence goes on along the minus strand of JALYYE010000016.1, from coordinate 4,844 downwards.
AGGCCGCGACTGGCAGTCTGGGCCTGCTGGCTCTGGCCGGCCGCCGACGCGAGGCTGAGTTGCTTGGCGCTGCTCGTCACCGCCAGCATGGCGTCGACCCACTTCCCCCAGAGCGGGTCGAGGAGCGACTCGGGATCGCTGGCCGGCGCCTGTTGCGTCGTAAGGTCCGTTGCCAGGGCCGAAGCGGTGCGCGCCGCTTCGGTCCATTGCCGGGCGCTCAGGCTCGAAGAGAGGTTGGCGGAAATGGTCTGTGCGTCCTGATTCAGGTGTTGCGCCACCGTCAGCTGGAGGGTCGCCGCGTGCGTGAGCTTGATGGTGGCCTGCAAGGCTTTGTCCAGGTGATCAAGGGGGGGCCGATCCGCAGCGATGAAACCTGGCGAGTGCAGCTGGAATGGCAGACCGTCGGCTTGGGACATGTAGCCGTGAGCGGCCTGAATATGGCCCAGGGCGTCATCGGCCGACTTTTCGGTGGCTTTCGCGAGAGCCAGGTCCTTGGTTATTTGGTCAGGCGAAAGGGCGATGCCGCCTTTGGCCGAGATCTCCGCCCACAGACCGCTCACCGCGGTGGTGGCGTCCGTCGCGCCTTTCCGCGCCAGGGCGAGCTCGCCGGCTTCCGACTGCTCAAGCTGCGCAACCCGCTGGGGCAGCACCACCACCAGAAAGGCACCGATCGCGCCCGCGGCGAGCAAAAGCACCAGGACGGCAAAGATCCTGGTAGCCCACGACACCCGGCGAGCCGGCCTGAATACGAGACGTGGGGGAGCCGGTCTGGGGAGGGCCACGAAGACGTAACGCGGGCCGCAAGCCACCTCTTGCCACCCGTGGCGGGCGCCGCCTGACCGATCTGTGACAGTCCTGAAACCCTTTTGGAACCCTGTGCTAGAGTGGATTTTCCTCAAGCGAAATGGCATACATCATCACTGAGACCTGCGTGGACCTCAAAGACAGATCCTGCGTCGACGTCTGTCCGGTCGACTGCATCATCGACGGCGGGGACGAGGACCGGATGCTCACGATCAACCCGGACGAGTGCATCGACTGCGGCGCATGTGTCGACCCCTGCCCGGTTGCGGCCATCTTTCCCGAGGATGAGGTCCCGCCCGAGCAGAAGAAGTTCATCGCCTGGAATTTCGACTACTTCAAGAGCGATGCCGACAAGGCTCGCGTGCGCGCCGAGATCAATGCGGCGTACCCGGAGAAGCGAAAGACCGAGCTCTAGCCGGAGGACGGGCCGCCGGCGAGCTCGGGACGCGCGGTCGTCGCGCGACGGATGAGCTTGGCGGGCAGTTCGATGACACGCCGCGGCGGACCAAGCCAGCGCTGCAGCACGGCCATGACCTGCGGCGAGGGTGGTTGGGCAGCCGCCCCCTCCGTCTCGAAGAGGATGTCGGCAACGGCCTCCTCCGGACCGGAGGGCTTCTGGGCCCGGCTGAGCTCCAACCATCGGGCCGTGATCCACAGGTAGAGGTCCGCTTCCGTCCGGCCAGGGAAGTGCGCCAGGATGTCGTACTCGCGAATCAGGTCGGCGATCGGCTTGTATACGTTGTCGTACCAGCTGGCACTCGCTTCGGCCATCCCAACTTCGCGGTACTGCTGCAGCCCCAGGAAATAGCGATGCCCGAGGATGTCCTCGAAAATCCGGTCGTAGCGCCCGAGCCGGCTGACCGCGATCGAAGCCTCCGGTCGCACTCGGTCGAGCTGGGTGCGCTCCAGGAAGTCGACATACTCCCTGGCCTGAAGCAGGGCCGCCGCATCCATGTCACCACTGAGGGGCGCGCGGGTTTTGACCTCGATCACTCGAGCCGGGATCGTTTTCCAGCCCAGGTGGCGGGCAACCGAAACGCGGTGATGCCCGTCTTTGACGAAGTAGACGTCCCCGAGGTGATAGACCTCGATCGGAGGCATCGCCTCGCCGCGGCGCATGGCCGCATCGAGGTCCGCCCAGCGCTTTCGCATCTGGGGTTTCACCGGAAGAAAGGAGGCGTCGAAGTCGTTCGGCCGTCCCACCGAGCCGCGGATGTCGGCGATTGGAACGTCCTTGAGCCCACAGTATGACTGTCCCTCGAGCCGGGCGGCGCGGCGAACCTCGTCGAAGGAGAGTAGGGGCCTGGTATCACCGCGGAGCACCGACCCGGCATCGCGGAGGAAGGCATGGATCCGCGCCGTCTCGAAATCGGCGTGGGCCCTCAACTGTTTCATCGCCTGGGGATCTCGATGACCCGGTGGCCGACGACGTTGATCACGCGGGTTTCACCCAGCACGGTCTCGCGCGGTATCTCGCGGCCGTAGGGGTGGACGTGCCCGTGCAAGAGGAACCGTGGGCGCATCCATTCAACCGCCCGGCGCACCGCCTTGAGGCCGCGATGCGGGGCATCGGTGCCTTCGTTGACACCTGCCGGCGGACCATGGGTGATCATCATGTCGAGGCGGCGGGCGCCGAGCCGGACCCGTAGCGCGAGGACCTTGGCCATCATCTGCCGCTCGGTGTACTGATGCGCTCCGTCGCGATATCGGATCGAGCCTTCGAGACCGGCGATCAACAGCCCCTGCTCCCTAACGACTCGCCCGTCGATCTCGGCGGCGGCCGGGTAGTCACCCTGTCGTCCCGGCAGGTCATGGTTACCGCGCACGAAGAGCAAGGGCGCGCAGTAGACGGTGGAAAGCACGTCGAGGTAGTCGGAGGGCAGGTCACCACAGCCGATCACCAGGTCGATCCGACCCTGGGCCGCCACCGTCCGCTCGTCAACTAACTGCGGCTCAACCTCGTCGCTGACGGCGAGTAGACGCAGGTCCACCGGCAGCCGGGCGCCGCGAACCGCTACGCCAACTCGGCGAAGAGAGGGTCGACGTCGCGCTGGTATAGGGGAAGGTCGACCAGCGGGTGCTCCTTCAGCGCCGGCACCTTCATGGCCAGCTGCTCGTCGTAGGTCGGCAGCGCAACGGAGTAGAAGACGCCCACTGCCAGGCTTTCGGCGGTCTCGTAGGAGGCTCGCAACGCATGCCCTTTCTTCTCCACGATCTCATCGATGCTCGTCGGGTCTTTCACGACCGGATCCCAGCCTGGGTCGGCATCCAGCTTCCGAATCCGCGCGCGACCAATGTCCTCGCCCGCATACCACTCCTTGGTGCGCAGGTCGTTGTAGACCGGGCAGGTCTGAAAGACGTCCAGAAACGAGGTGCCCTTGTGGGTGATGGCCTGCACCATCAGCGAGACCAGCGTCTTCACGTCGAGCGCGTAGCCTCGTCCGATCCAGGTATATCCCGCGCCGAGCGCAAGGGCGATCGGGTTGACGCCTTCCTGGATCGACGCTTCCGGCATCGATTTCGTCTTCAACCCCTTCGCGAGCGTTGGCGAGGCCTGGCCTTTGGTCAGCCCATAGACACCGTTGTTGAAGACGATGTAGGTCATGTCGACGTTGCGGCGGCCACTGTTCACGAAGTAGCCGGCGCCGATGCCATAGCCGTCGCCATCGCCGCCCACAGCGACCACGGTCAACTGGTTGTTGGCCAGCTTGGCGCCGGTGGCCACCGGGAGCGCACGTCCATGAAGCGTGTGCAGGCCGTAGGTGTCGATATAGTGCGGCGTCTTGCCGGAGCAGCCGATCCCGGAGATCATCGCGACCCGGTAGGGCGGGATCTGGAGTTGGAACAGGGCCTGCTGGATGGAACTCAGGATGCCGAAGTCGCCGCAACCGGGACACCAGTCGACATGGACTTCGGTCTTGTACTGCTGCAGCGCGAACTTCTTGGGAGCGGCGGCCGCGGCCTCAGGCATGGGACACCATGACCTCCTTCTTCTGCTCCGATAAGGCCGACCGGACGCCCTCGACGATCTCGTTGCGCGAGAAGGGCCGGCCGTCGTATTTCAGCACGTGGTGGTCGAGGGCCACGCCCGTCTGCTCGGAAATCAGCGCACCGAGCTGCGCCGAGTAGTTGTTCTCGATCAGCACCGTCAGTCGGGCCTGCCGCAGGATCGCCGACACGGCATCGGCCGGGAAGGGACGCATCAGGCGGATCTGCAGGAAGTTCACCGAGCGGCCGTCATTTTCGAGCTCCCCTATGGCGTCGAGGATGGCGCCCTTGGTCGCCCCCCAGGCGACCAAGGTTAGGTCGGCCTGGCGCGGACCGTGCAGGGTGAACTTGGACGACGCCGGAATCTCGCGGGCGGCCGTTTCGAGCTTCGCCATGCGTTTGCGCATCATCGCGATGCGGTTCTCGATGCCTTCGGTGATGTGACCCTCGGGGTCGTGTTCGTCGCTGGTGGTCGAGAAGATCCCGCCCGGCATGCCGGGCAAAGTCCGCGGACTGATGCCGTCGGCGGTGAGGGCATGACGCCGGTAACCGTCCCCGTCAGCGTCGGCTGGTTGATGGATCAGGCCGCGGTCGATCTTGAGCTTGCTCATGTCGATGCCGTCGTTGGTGAACATCGATGAGGCCAGGAACTTCTCGAGCAGCACGACGACCGGCATCTGGTAGCGATCCGCCCAGTTGAAGCTCTCGAAGCTGTCGGTGAAGGATTCGTCGATGTCGCCTGGGGCGACGACGATGTGCGGGAAGTCACCGTGGGCTGGATGCAGGGCGAATTGCAGATCCGCCTGCTCGGTGCGCGTCGGAAGGCCCGTGCTGGGACCACCGCGCTGCCAGAGGAAGACCACCGGCCCCGGAGCCTCGGTGATGGCGGCGAAGCCGAACCCCTCGGACATGAGGGCAAAGCCCGGGCCCGCGGTAGAGGTGGCGGCCCGCACACCCATGTGCGCTGCACCGATCGCCATGTTGATGCTGGAGATCTCGTCCTCGCACTGGACGACCGTGCACTGATACTGGGGACCCTTCTGCTCGAGGTA
>JALYYE010000419.1 GCA_030946735.1 Candidatus Dormiibacterota bacterium | reverse complement strand
GCCGAGGCCTGCAGCAGGAGCACGGCGGTCAGCGGCAATGCGAGTTCGGTAAAAGGGTTGCCGACGCTGCTGATGGTTTCCGCCAGCCAGAAGAACCTGAAATTGCGATCGCGCAAGATGCCGAGGTCCACAGTGCGCACGGTACAGGACACGACCGACAAAGTGATGGCGACGAAGATCGGCCTACTCGCTGACCAGCGACTTGTCGGCGAAGGGATTTAGCTCAGCGGGACATCCGAGACCGCGAGCTCGGCGGCTGAAGCGTAATTGTGAACGGCGCTCGTCGCCGTCAACCGCAGGAACCGCGCCGTCGTGGCGGTAAAGGCAGCCGACTTGATCGAGCTGTCGCGAGCCCACTGCCCGGTCGCGACCAGCGTGTAGGCAATCCCGTCGGTGCTGACCTCAACCGTGTAGCCGGTGATGGTGCCGGTCATGTCTCCGTCGAGGCGACCCTGATACGTCACACCGGTCAACGTCCTGGCGGCGCCGGTGTCGATCGTGAGCGAGATCGGCAGCGGTGTATGTACCGGGCTGAACTCCGAGTGCCAGAGGGTGGTCAGCTTGCCATCGATCGCGTTGCTCGCCGGGTAGCCGTTGTTGGCGCTGCTCGCGCTTGCCGTCATCTGGGAGTGCGGAACGAAGTGCGGCCATGCTCCCGACGGCACCGTGCCAACGGGCGCATTGCAGCTGGCGCGCAGATTGGCCCAGTCGGTGCGATCGTTGTAGCCACCGTCGCCGCCGTCACCGACAACAAGGGTGAGTACGCTTGCCCCCGTCAGGTCGACCTCGACGGAGCGGGTGACGTTCTGCGTCACCAGGCCACTCTCGAAGACGCTGCGACCGTCCGTTAACACGGAGAAGGTCGCCGTCGCGCCCGCGGTCGTCCACCTTGCGGAATCGTCGATGCCAACGACCGCGGACAGGTGGGCGCAGTTCCCCCCCAGGTAGAACTCGATTTGCGACGGTGACGCGACCCCAATACCCTTCGGATACCTGGTACCCATCAACCGGATCGGGCCGCCACAACAATCGCCGTCCAGGCGGGGCACCAGGTAGCCGCTGCTGGCGTCGAGCCAGGTGTGATCGCTCAAGTAGTTATCGTTGGCGGGCGGGGCGGTCGGAACGAGGACGGTGGTGCGCGTGGTCGCCGTCACGGTATTGTTTCCGCCCCAGCGATAGCTGACGGTCGCGACCAGCTCATTGGTTCCCGGCAGGGTGCCGGGCGGCACCGTCACCGACCACGTGATGGTGAGCTGCTCGCCGGTAGCAAGGGTCACGCCTCCTTGATCTGCCTGATTTCCGTTTGCCTCACCCACGTTGGGCTGCTGTTGAACCCGCCAGTCGGAGGGGGCGGTTAGGGTGAGCTGGGCATCCTGTATCGCACGGCGCCCGTTGTTTTCGACGCTGACGGTTACCGGAAGAGCCTGCCCGGGAATCGCCAGGCGCAGGTCGGACCCGGCGTAGGGCGCGGGTGTGGAAGGCGACGAAAGAAAGACCGCTGGGGGCGTCGACGATTTCGCACCCGGAGAAACGCGATAGAGCACGGCTTCGTGTGCACCGACGTTGGCCACAATGCGGCCGGCCGTCTCGGTCGTGTTGTGTTTCCAGAGGTCGTTGAGACTGTAGCGCGAGGCATGATTCATCCCCACTGTCTGCGCGTCCGTGCTGATCGTCAAGGGCGTCGCACCTCGGTTCAGCAGGGCGACCGCGCGGTCACCGTTGGCCAGTGGCTTGACCCATACTTGCCCGTCGCCCTGGGTCGAGATGGGCGTGCCCTGCAACCCATTCGCGTCCTGGTTGATGGCGAGCACGTCGGGATTTGTCAGCATGTTGATCGCATCCTGCGAGAGCGCCCGGACGTCGCTCCCGATGATCAGTGGCGCTGCGGAAACCGACCACATCGTGAACTGGGTCTGGGCCTCGACACCGGTCATGCCGAGTTCCGGCCCCAAATAGTCAGGGTCATTCCAATGGCCGGGGCCGGCAGCCTCCGGGTGACTGGCGTTGTGGTCCAAGTTTCGCAGGACGTCGCGGAACTGGATGTTTCGGACGAAGCCAACGTCGGTATCCGTCCGCCATGAGTTGCCGGTGCTCGGACCGAAGCTGTACGAGTTATAGACGGACTCCTTGAAGCCCGGGTAATTTGGGCTCCAGGGGCTCGCGCCTGGCGTGAAGGGATTGCAGATGTTGAACAGGATTGGTCGCTTGCTCGCGTTGGCCAGCAGGGCGTCACGGAACTTGCCATAAGCAACAGCCGGGTCGAGCTTTTGCTTCGTGCCGCCGCAGAAGTCGACCTTGAGCGCGTCGTATCCCCAGGCGGCGAATTGGTCGGCGTCCTGCTGGTAATGCCCGTAGCTGCCTTGCCCGGCTCCGCCGCAACCGTCGCTGCCAGCGTCCGTGTAGATCCCCGCGAGCAAGCCCTTCGAGTGGATGTAGTCGGCCACAGGCTTCATTCCGCCAGGCCACCTGGCGGCGTCGACCGTTATGTTGCC
>JALYYE010000399.1 GCA_030946735.1 Candidatus Dormiibacterota bacterium | reverse complement strand
CGCCGCTCGCCATGGCCGCCGCTGTCTGCTCGCTGACGGCGCCATAGCGACGCAGGGTTGCCTGCGGCACGCTCAGTTGCTGCGCCTTCACCTGGTCGGCATAGCTGATCACGCCACCCAGAAAGTAAGCTGAGCTCCCCGGCACGTCCGTCAGGGCCGCGCCCAGCATTCCGCCCGTGCAGGACTCGGCCACCGCCAGGGACTTGCGGAGCTTGCGAAGCCTCTCCCCTACTTGTGTGGCGAGCGCGAGGATCTCGGGATCGGGCGGCACTGGTCACCGGTAGTTGATGAATTGCAGCGGGACCGTAGTCTCGCTCGCTTTGAGGGCCGTGATCACCTGTTGGAGCAGGTCTTTTTCCCGGCTCGATACCCGAATGGTGTCGCCCTGGATGCGCGGCTGCACCTTGGGTGAAACCTGCTTGATCTGCTTGACCAGGCTGCGGGCCAGCTCATCGTCGATTCCCTGCTGCAGCTCGAGCGTCTGCCGGACATTCCCCTTGGCGGCCGTTTCGATCGGACCGGGCTTGAGGATCTTTAATGAGAGTTGACGCTTGACCAGCTTGCTCTGCAGAACATCAATCATGGCCTTCAGCTTGAAGTCGCTGGGGCCATGCAGTGTGATCTCGTTCTCCCCGAGATCGATCGAAGCACCGGTGTCCTTGAAGTCGTAACGGGTCACGATCTCCCGCTGCGCCTGGTTCACCGCGTTGACCAGCTCCTGCCGGTCGAACTGCGAGACCACATCGAATGAATAGTCCTGAGCCATTAGTTGGGGCCTATGCTAACGCGGCCGTTTGACAGCTGTCTGTCGCACTTTTGGGAGTTGATCAACGTCACGAGTTGGCGTCGTCGAGGTCTTTGACCAGCTCATCTACCTCGAGCAGGTTCATCAGCACCTCGCGTGACTTGCTTCCCTCGTAGGGACCGATCACTCGCTGGTCGGCCAGCTGGTCGACGATCCGGGCCGCGCGCGTGTACCCGACGTTGAGCTTGCGCTGGAGCAGGGAGACCGACGCCCGGCCTTCGGTGGCGACCACGTGCGCTCCCTTGGCAAAGAGCGGGTCGCGCTTCATGCCTTCCTTGACCCAGGAGACGGTCGCCTCGACGTTGAAGATTTCCTCCTGATACTGCGGCTTGCCCTGGGCCTTCCAGAAGTCGATGATCGCCTTCATCTCCCGGTCGGACACGAAAACGCCCTGCAGCCGGGTGGCTCGGCCGGCCTCGACCGGCAGATAAAGCATGTCCCCGCGGCCGAGCAGCTTCTCCGCCCCAGTCTCGTCCAGGATGACCCGCGAATCGATGCTGGAGCTGACGGCGAAGGCGATCCGCGAGGGGATGTTGGCTTTGATCAAGCCGGTGATGATGTCGGCGGAGGGCCGCTGCGTCGCGACCAGCAGGTGGATGCCGACGGCACGCGCCAGCTGCGCGATGCGGCAGATCAGCTCCTCGATCTCGCCCGCCGCCACCATCATCAGGTCGGCCAGCTCATCGATCACGATCACGATGTAGGGCAGCGGATTCAATCCCATTTCCGGCGCTCGTCCGTTGAAGTCGGCGATGTTGCGCACGGTATGGCTCGCGAACAGCTTGTAGCGCGTCTCCATCTCGGCGACGGCCCAGCGCAAGGCGGAGGTCGCGTGATCCGATTCCGTCACCACCGGCACGAGGAGATGGGGCATGTCCTGGAACATCGAGAACTCGACGCGCTTGGGATCGATCAGGATGTACTTCAGTTCCTCGGGTGTCGCCTGAAACAACATGCCGGCGATCAGTGCGTTGATGCAGACGCTCTTTCCCGACCCGGTAGCGCCGGCGATCAGGAGATGTGGCATACGAGTCAGGTCGCCGACCACGGTATTTCCGGAGACATCCGTTCCGATCGCGAGCGACAGCAGTGTCTGGTCATTCTGGAAGGTCGGCGTCTGAATGATCTCGCGGAGCGTCACGAGGCTGGTCGCCTTGTTGGGGACCTCGATGCCGAGTGCCGGCTTGCCCGGGATCGGCGCCTGGATGCGGATGGCGGCGGAAAGGGCGAGCGCCAGGTCGTTCTGCAGCGCGGTGATCTTCCGCACCGGTACGCCGTGGCCCGGCTGCAGCTCATACTGCGTAACGGACGGACCGGAGTTGACACCGATCACGGTCGCCTCGACATCGAAGCTCGCGAGCGTCCCCTCGATCAGCTTGATGTTCGCCTTGATCTCGTCGTGCAACCGCTCCTTGCGGACGGTGACGGTGTCGAGCAAGGTGAGGTCGGGCTTCATCCAGACCCGCTGGATCTCATCTTCCACCAGCGCGGAGATCGTCTCGTTGCCGCCGGGGACGACCGTCAACGCCGGCTCGGCGCTCGCCGGCTTCGCTCGATGCGGCGCCGGCAGCGGCTCATCGTCGATCGGCTCCTGAAGTGCTGCAACCGCCGACTGGAGATCCGCGGACGGTGGCGCCGGTGGGGCGATCGGCTTGCTGGGCGCCGCCACGCCGTTGATTGGCACCAGCACGGGTTCCGCAGCCTCGGTGCGCACCACCTGGTTGCGCGGGTTCCAGGCCTCGGCGGCCTTCTTCTCCTTTAGCTGAGGCTTGGGCTCAGGTCGATTGGCGAGGTAGTGCTCGCGCAGGGCCCCGATCGTTTCACGAAATGAGATATCGAAGGCGAGGACCAGGCCACCGAGGAAGATCGCGGCCAGGATCAGGATGCTACCCGCGGTTCCAGCGAGGCTCCGCAGCGCCTCTCCCTCGACCCGGCCAACCGATCCACCAGTTCCGCCAGCCGATACATGAAGGAGACCGAGTGAGGTGACCAACAGCAGGACGATGCCAAGGCCGCGGCCCCAGGTCATCGTCTCGATCCAGGGCATGAGGAGTTCGCCGGCTGCGACCAGCGCCGCGAGGATCACGAAGATAACGCCCAACCCGAAGAGGCCCACCAGGCCGCCGCGAAGCAGGTGCATGGCCGAACCGCTGGCCTGAAGCGCGACAGCCAGCACGAGCAGGCCGGCGAGCAGCAGGAAGCCAATCCCGGCAAGTTCGCGCTGCTGGGACTGTGGAACCTTGAGGTTCGGCAGGCGAGGTGCCTTGATTCGAAAACGCTGCCGAGAGGCCGAGCGCTTCGGGCGCGCGATGCGCTTTCGCCGGGTTCTCACACTGGCTGGGTGGCTGCGACGTCTGCTATGACGAATGGCTGCATTCTAGCCTGCCCGGACAAGCAAGAAAAGACCCAACGCGCGCCGTTAGTTCGGCATCCAAAAGAGGCCGGTCATCAGCAACAGCACGCTGCCGCTCAGACTGAGGACGGTAAAGATGATCGTTTGCTGCCTGGGCGACAAATCCAGCAGGCGAGGCGCCGGCCGATTCTGAATCTGGCGCACTTTGAGCTGCCCGAAGTGCATGGGGAGCCAAGCGAGCAAGATCGGCACCATCGCAAACACGAGCCGACGGGTTCCGGTCAGCCGCAAGGCGAGAAAGATAAACGCCCCGATGCCCAGCAGGGCGCCAATATTCATGACTGCGAACGCGCCGAACAACTGCCGTTGTCGATCCTTTGGCATCGAGCTGGGGCGGAGCGTGCCCGCCCGCTTCGACCCGATCATCCACAAAGCCAGAGCGACGCCCAGCAGCGGAAAGGTGAGGAAGGACGCGAAGATCACTGGGAGCACGAACCGGCCGTCGCGGTTCACGACAAGCAGCACCATGAAGACCGCGGCAACCATGTCGCTAGCGAGCGCGGCGGCGATGAAGACGACACCGGCCCAGCCGAAAGGACCAGACACCGGAGGGAACCGCCGCGGTCGTCCCTCGCTCATCGAAAGTCAATCTAAGATTTCATGGCCGCCCGACGCGAGGGGTATAACTGTCTTATGGCCAAGCAGGATCAAGACCCTAACGACGACCTCGACACGCAAGGCATCCCCGATCTCGACGCGGCGCCCGGTCCCGGAGGTCGCGCGCGCGGCACGCAAATTTCCGAGGACGAAGCCCTCGACTCCGAGGGTCAGCCCGACTTGATGGGGGCGCTGCCCCAGAAGGAGATCACCGGCGACGCCCAGGAAGGCGAGGTCCCACCGCGCGACTACAAGCAGGCGCCCGACGACTACTTTCATCAGGACACGCTCGACGAGCGCTTGCGGGAGGAACTTCCCGATCGGATCAAGGCGGACGTGGACGATGTTCGGCTCATCGACGACGAATCGGAGGATGGCGGTGGCGAACTGCGCTCCGAGTTCGGCGACGAGGGCGGCTACCCCAGTGCCGAGGACGCGGCCATGCACATCGTGACAGAGGCCCCGGGCGCGGTCAATCGTAAGGTCGACAGCTACACGGGCGACTCGACCGACGAACTGGAATAGTTAACTCCCCTACGACGCCCTCACTTTAGGCATCAGCCTAACAGCCGCGCTGCTAATCTGCGCTGGGATAAGAGCCGATCAGGCTGCTGGTAAGGAGGGAAACCATATGAACAGCCGACCCATCCGTAGATTTGGCGCGCTCGGAGCAACCCTGGGCGTGTTGTTGATTGCCACGGCGGGCGCCTCGCCGGGCAACGCGGCGACACCGGAGGCCGCCACACCATGGTCGGATAGCGCCAAACCGGTTGCGAGCCGGGTGGAGGCGCTGCTGGAAAAGATGAACGTGCGCGAGAAGGTCGGGCAGATGGTGCAGATCAACACCGCCTTTCCACTCACCCAGCCCTGGATGCAGCAGGCCCTGGTCACCGATGGCGCCGGATCGTTGCTCTCCGGTGGCGGCGACGTTCCCAGCCCGAACATTCCGAACAGCTGGGCCAGCAACATCAACACGCTGCAGCAGTACGCGGTCCAGAATTCGCGGCTGCACATCCCCATCATCTATGGCTACGACGCGGTGCACGGCAACAACAACGTGCTGGGCGCGGAGATTTTCCCGCACGGTATCGGCCTGGGCGCAACCGCCGACGCCACGCTGGTGAGCAATAGCGGGGCCGCCACGGCCAAAGGCGCCAAGGCTATGGGCGTGCGCTGGACGTTCGCGCCGGTGCTCGAAGTCTCGCGTGATGCCCGCTATGGTCGTTACTACGAGTCCTTCGGCGAGGACCCCATCCTGGACTCCGTGCTCGGTGCGGCTGCCATCAAGGGCTACCAGGGCACTGACCCCTCGCATCCGGTGATCGCGGCCACCGACAAGCACTTCGCCGGATACTCGGAACCGATCGCCGGCCATGACCGCACCATGGCGCAGATCCCGCTGCGCTACCTGCAGGAGACGTTCCTGCGTCCCTTCCAGGCGGGCATCGATGCGGGTGTCGCCACGGCGATGGCCAACAGTGCCTCGATCAACAACATCCCAGTGCACGCATCGCACTACATGCTGACCGAGGTGCTCCACAACCAGATGGGATTCAAAGGGCTCGTCGTGTCCGATTGGCAGGACATCTTCGCCCTCAAGGACAGCTACCACATCGCCGCAACCGAACAGGATGCGATTCGGATCGCCGTCATGGCGGGCGTCGACATGACGATGTGCCAGGACGTGGACTTCGGGACGAGGTTCGTTAACGGCTTGCTGGCCGACGTGAACAACGGGTCCGTGCCGATGTCCCGAATCAACCAGGCGGTGCGCCGCATCCTCACCCTCAAGTTCCAACTCGGCCTCTTCGACCAGAAGCCGTATCCAAAGGCCGATCCCGCGGCCGCCGATGCGACCGTTCTCAACAACCCGATGGATGTAGCCCTCGCCCGCAAGGCGGCCGATGAGAGCATGACGCTGCTCAAGAACGCGACGGTCAAGGGTCAGCCGGCATTGCCCCTGTCCAAGAGCAGCAAGATCGTGGTCAGCAGCACCTCGATCAAAGCCGTGCCCTGGGCAGCGACGCCGGAGCCGATCGCGAAAAATCTCCCCGACCAGGTCGGGGGTTGGACCCTCGGCTGGCAGGGGGCCGACGGCGGTGGCGAAGGATGTTGCACCCAGCCGACCAGCGATGCGAGCAACGGCAATCACCTTCCGGGAGAGACCGTATTCCAGGGCCTCCAGAGCGCGGTACAGGGGCACGGTGGAACCGTGACCTGGGCCGATCCCGCCGCCGCGCCGGCAGCCGCGGCTTCCGCCGATGCCGCCATCGTGGTCGTGGGCGAGCCGCCGTATGCCGAGGGCGTCGGCGATACCGAGAGCAACGCGCTCGCCGCGGACCAGACCGATCTCGTACAGAAGGTTGCAGCCGCCAACTCACGAACGATCGTCGTCGTGATTGCCGGACGGCCGAAGGTCATGAATGAAGCCATCGACGCCGCCGGCGGCTTGCTGATGGCGTATCTCCCGGGTTCGGAAGGTGGCAACGCGGTGGCTGATGTCGTGTTCGGCGATGTCAACCCGAGCGGCCGTCTGCCGGTGTCCTGGGCGCGCAACGTCGGCGACCAGCCGTTCTTCTACCAGTACCTCCCGGGGACGAACTCTGGTAGCGACGGCACCAACGCGTTCTTCTTCGCCTGCTGCGGATTCGGCAGCGGCGGTTACGACCCCGTCTTCCCCTTCGGCTTTGGCCTGAGCTACACCAGCTTCAGCTATTCGAACCTCCATGCCGCGGACAGCGGGGGACGCAACGGCACGATTCAGGCGACGGTCAACGTAACCAACACCGGTACGAAAGCCGGCGATGAGATCGTCGAGGCCTTCGCGGCGCAGCCAGTGAGCGCGGTGCTCGTGCCGCCGAAGCGACTGGCCAGCTTCGCTCGCGTCCACCTCAACCCCGGCGAGACCAAGACCGTTGTGCTCAGTTTCTCGACCCACAACCTGGCGGTCGTCCAGGGCGATATCGACGCGAGCGGCCCGCTGACCGTCGAGCCGGGCGCGTACCAGCTCATGGTCGGCAACCAGACGGCAAACTTCACGATCCCGTAACCACGTAACATTCGGGGGCGCTGCCGGCGCAGCGCCCCTACCCTCCTCCCGGCCTACGCCAGACGCATATAACGATAGTCATGGCTAGAGACGAAGAGCTTCCCGAAAACTGGGCCTAAGGCGACTTCGACGCTGACGCCGCCACCGATGCGGCCACCGATGGCGATGCCGTCGTCTGGGTCGTGCTGCTGCCCGTGCTGAAAAAGCCGAATGGATGGACGAGGAACAAAAACCCCAGCAGCAACACGATCACCACGATCGCAAAGATGGCGACGACCGCGGCGTTCGATCCTCCGTCGCGTTGTGTATTGGCCACAGCGTTACCTCCTCAGGCTGTCGGACTCCCATACGACATGAGGCTACGGTACCAAGCGGTAGAAGCGCCAGAAATCGTGCTCGATGGGCAGAATCTCGACGCCGGAGAAGCCCGCGTCCCTCGCATAGCGCCGCAGCGTTTCCGGACGCATGACCGTGCCGGTACCGAGCGCCGGCGGGTCGACCCTGCCGACGGGCAAGCAATGGAGAACGCTCCAGCCATACATGAAGCGCTCGAGCTCATCGCCGGGGGCGCCGAATACTTCGGCGACGCGCTCATCGGCCACCAGCACCGCGCCTCCCGGGGCAACCAGTGCGCGCATCGCGGAGAGAGCCGCAACAGGGTCGGCCATGTCGTGGATGGTCTCGAAGGCGGTAACGAGGTCGTATGAGGCGGCCCTCCCGGGGGCGGCTGCATCGCGGAGCTCGAACCTTACGCGGTCGTCGACCACTGCGTTCATCGCATTCTCCCGAGCCGCTCGGATCGATGGCTCGTCGAGATCGAAGCCGTCGACTCGCACCTTTGGATAGGCTCTCGCGATGGCGATGCTGGACCACCCGGTCCCGCAACCGACGTCCGCCACTTTTGCCGGCGGCTCCGCGCGCAAGCGGCGATCCACATCAGGCATGGCTGGCAGCCAGTCGGCACCAAGCTGATTCAAGAACATCGGCCGGTTTAGCGAGGCGATGGAGTTGCGGAATTCTGGCCCATAGTCGATGTAGGGGACGCCACCGCCTCCGCGGTAGGCCGTCAGAAGGGCGGGCAGCGTGCCTACCACTCCGGGAATTGCCCAGGCGATGGGCAGCAGGTAGTTGAGGCTATCGGGATTCAACAGCACCTCGGCGTGGCCGGCAGCCAGGCCGTACTCGCGCTTGGCGCCCTCAGCGTCCTCCCGCGTGACCTCGATCAGCCCGGCGACCGCTTGCTGCTCGAGCCACTCCCGCGCATACCGTTCATGAATGCCCGCCGACCGCGCCAGTTGGCCTGCCGTCGACGGACCGTCCTTCGCGAGGGCGCGATAGAGTCCGAGCCGGTCTCCCACGTAGATGCTGAGCATCTCCAGGACGGCGATCCCGCCGTGAAAGAGACGCTCAACCAGCGCGCCGCGTTGCTCCTCGTCCTGTTTGGTCAGTGCAGATGCGGTGACGCTCATGACCAATCCTCCCCGAAATGCCCTGCTGGCTGGCCCCCTCTCGGAATCCTAGCGCCTTTTCGCCGCTCGCTAGACCTCGACGACGATCGGGATGATCATCGGGCGTCGCCGCATCTGCTCGTAGAGGAACTTGCTCAGCGAGTCGCGGATCGAGTTCTTGATGACCTGCCATTCCGGGTTACCGCGCCCCGGCTTGTTGATGGTACTGAGCACCTGCTGGCGCGCCGACTCGAGTAGCGCGTCCGAGGTTTGCTGATGGACGAAGCCGCGCGAGATCAGATCAGGGCCGGAAACGACCTGCCCGGTGTCCTTATCGACGGTCACGATCACGATGAAGATGCCGTCCTGGGAGAGCACCCGCCGGTCGCGTAATACGACCGAGCCGACATCGCCCACGCCGAGTCCGTCGACGAAGACGTACCCCGCGGGGACCTTGTTTCCGAAATGCGGCAAGCTGTCGCTCAACTCGACGGTGTTACCGTCGTCGGTCACGATCACGTGGTCCTTCTGGATGCCGACCTCCTGGGCGATCTCCGAATGCAGCGCCAGGTGACGGAACTCGCCGTGCACCGGCATGAAGAACTTGGGGCGAACCAGGTTCAACATCAGCTTCAGCTCCTCGCGGCTCGCGTGGCCCGAGGCGTGGACGCGATTGCGGGCCGAGTAAAAGACGCGCGCCCCGTGCTTGTAAC
>JALYYE010000376.1 GCA_030946735.1 Candidatus Dormiibacterota bacterium | reverse complement strand
TTGAAGGCGATGGCTGGGCCAATTGGTCAGAGTTGGCAACACTCTTAGCCGACTTGAATGAGGTATTCACCGCATCAGTGCGCCAGGCTTTGGATCGCGGTCGGCCGGCCGCCTGTTAGCGAACGAGTCCGCCGTCGGAAACGGGGCTTGGGCTTTTCCCCGGGCGTCGACCCTCGACTTTCGCGCAAGTCCGGGCCAACTGGTGAGAGTTACTCGGGAAGCGGCGGCCCCAGCAACTCCAGTCCGTATTTAGGCGCTGCGGCAGGCCAGCGTCCGAACTCCTCCGGGGTGGGGGGCGATGGCAGAATGAGCTCAGTAGCAGGAACCCCAACCTCCCGATAGAGGTGCTCAACACCGCCCGGGGTGCCCAACGCGAGGAATCTCGCTGGTGTCGTCCCTCGGATCCGGAACCGATGCGGAACGTCCTTTGGAAGGTAGACGAAGCTCCCGGCTCGTAGCTCGAAGACTTCCTCCCCGGCCTGATATGTCATTTCTCCCTCGAGAAGGTAGAAGGCCTCCGCCTCCGCGTGGTGAACATGAAGCGGCGTAGCACCGCCCGGCAAGCTAACTACCTGCATGACACTGAGCGGGCCGCCCGATTCCTCAACCGCAAGCTTCACCATGAAGAGCGAGCCGACCGCCCAGATGGCTTCTCCTTCGTCGCTGTGACGTACGGTCACCTGTCCCTTGGTCGCGACATCTGCCATTGGTGCTGGTCTCCTTTCGCCATTCGTTACAGTCTGGCTCGGATTAATACTGTCATGCTAGGCTATTGACGTGCCTCGTGTCAAGTCACAACGGCGTTACGTTTCGGGAGTCCGCGAGGATCAGGCCCGACGCACCCGCCTTCGGATTCTCGATGCGGCGCATCGCCTGTTCAGCAAGAATGGGTACGCAAGGACGACCATCGAGAGGATCGCCTCCGAGGCCGGAGTGGCGACCGATACCGTCTACGCGGTTTTCCGTTCCAAGCGAGCGGTTCTCTCGGGTTTGATGGAACGGCAGGTCGGGGGCGACGACCAGCCCATCGCTATGTTGGACCGGCCGGGGCCGCAATCGGTGCGTCATGAACCCAACCAGCGGCGCCAGCTCGCCCGCTTTGTGGCGGGCGTGACCGATGCCATCGAGCGCTCACGACCGATTGACGACATCATGAGGAGCGCCGCCGCGATCGATCGTGACATTTCGACGCTCCGCGCGAACATCCAGGAGGAGCGGTTTCGCAACATGACGACTCTGGTGCGTTGGCTGCGCGCGAATGGCCCCCTGCGCGGTGAGCGTAGTGTCGAGGAAGCCGCCGCCATCGTCTGGACATTGACCAGCCCGGAGGTTCACCGCCTACTCCGAGTCGAGCGAGGATGGTCATCCGAGCGCTTCCGAGACTGGCTGGGCGACACACTGGGCCGAACCCTTCTAGCCTGAAGGCGATGGCTGGGCCAACTGGTCAGAGTTGGCAACTCTACTGGCTGGGGTCGGCCAGGCGTTCGGGTCCTCAATCCGTAGTCTGCTGCGGCCACGTTGCGGAGGCCCGCGCCTGCCTCTCAACACGAAAAGCTGCTGAGGAACCAGGGTTTCTGTGGAGCGGGAGACGGGGCGCGAACCCGGGCGGGAACCTGTCGCTGCATATCGCCGCCGCTTACACGGCGTTCCACTCTTCGACGCCGGTTGATGGAGGAGTGTGTTCTGGCTGGTTACCGTCCTGCTGAACGCAGTCAGAGCAAATCCGAGCACCACCCAACGCCGAAAGCCAGGGATTGGCGAGGCCTGAAGAACGCCACCGCGAACAGCTGCGAAAGCACGACCGGTGCCGTCAGCCACCATCGGGCCGCGGGCGCCCGGATAGGCCCAAAGGCGCGAAGCCCACAGGCCGCCAAGCATGCCAAGCAGCCGAGCCCGAATATGCCCCAGCCCCGTATACGAGCCTGGCCACTCCGCCCCCCTCGTAGCCCGCGTCGAACGCAGTAGGAACGAGGAGCAAGCTGACCCAAAACTCCACTACGTTGCCGACAATCAGCAGGCCGCAGCCGACCGACCCATAACTAGGTCCGCTCGGCCAACGCGGCCGACGTGGGGCGCGAGGGCGTACCAGAGTCCCACGGCCGCTCCGAAGAAGACTAGATAGACAGCCGTCATCAGGCGGTTCCATTCGTCGTACGTATAAGGGGCCGGATGGTCTGCCTGGGGTGGGCGCAGCACAGCCCACCCCAAACCGGCAACTATCGCCATCAAGGGCCCCCAGGTCGGAACGCGAAGCTGCCTAGTCAGCATCGGTCACTCATACGCGCCCCGCGCTCCGTTGGCAGCGATGGCTTCGAGCGGGATCCAGGAAGATTTCAGGTTCGAGCCGGCGCACGGTCCAAGGCCCACCTCCACGCCACGCCAGTCGCTACCCCGGTCAGCGCACCGGTTACGCCGCCTATGACCATGTGGTTCTGAGCGTAACTCTCGCCGAGGTCAAGCCCGAAAGCGTGCGATAAGGCGAGGCCCGCCGAGAGGCCGACCGTCCAGCCTAAGGTCGCTGCCAGTGTCCAGCCCGCGGCCTTCCTGGGCTCCAGGACCGCCCAGGCCACAGCACCGATCAGCAGGCCGTCGATAACCGCAACCGGGAGCTCTGGCGTGCCGACGGAGAGCCCGTCACGCATCGCATGGATGACCGCAAAGGCGACCACGGTGAGCGGTACCCATCTCCAAGCGCGCTGCAGCTGGCCTCGCAGCACGAACCACCGTGCCCCCGCGATCAGGAGCCCGCCCACCGCGCCGAATGCCAGGCCGACAGCCCACGGCTCGATGCCACCGCCGCTCGATCCGATCGAGGCGCCACCCGGGAAATGCGAGAAGGCGCCCGCGGCGACAAACGTCACGACCGTGACGCCGATCCAGGCCATCAAGAATCTACCTTGCGCTGCCATGCTGGTCCGAACGCACAGCTTAGTGGCTCCAGCCAGGATTCGCGCACGTGTTCAGGCCGCTTCAG
>JALYYE010000332.1 GCA_030946735.1 Candidatus Dormiibacterota bacterium | reverse complement strand
TGTGCAGGGCCTGCCGCCGCAGTGCGTGGAAGTAGTTCGCCGGCGTGCTCGGCGAGAAGACCCGGATGTTGCCCTCCGCCGCGAGCTGGAGGAAGCGCTCGAGGCGCGCGCTCGAATGCTCCGGGCCGCCGCCTTCGTAGCCGTGGGGTAGGAGGAGAGTCAGTCGCGAGGACTGTCCCCACTTGGCGAGACCCGAAACGATGAACTGGTCAACGATGACCTGCGCTCCGTTGATGAAGTCCCCGAACTGTCCTTCCCAGCACACCAATGCCTCCGAGGCATCGGAGCTGTAGCCGTACTCGAACCCAAGCGCGGCGTACTCGGATAGCGGACTGTTGTGCAACTCGAAGGTCGCGCTGGCCCCGACCAGGTGCTGGATCGGCGCCCACGCTTTTCCGCTACGGGGGTCGTGGAAGACCAGGTGGCGCTGGCTGAAGGTCCCCCGCTCCGTGTCCTGGCCGGTGAGCCGCACCGGGATGCCGCCGGTGATCAGCGTCGCAAAAGCGAGTTCCTCCGCCTGCGCCCAGTCGATTTCTCGTTCGGCCAGTGGCGTCTGGCGGCGTTCCATCTGGCGCAGCAACTTGGGATGCACGGTGAAGCCCTCCGGCACCGCCAGCAGTTGACGGTTCAGCGACTCGAGCGCCTCGGCCGGGACAGCCGTCTTGATTTCCAACTCGGGGCTGGCGTCCATTGGTGGGCGGCTCACCTGCGGCGCATGGGCCGCGCTCGCCTTGACGTTCTGGTGCGCATTGGCGAGGCGGGCCTCGGCAGTCTCGGTGCGCGCCTGTGCGTCGTCCGCGCTCAGCAGGCCTTCCTCGATGAGCTGCGCGGCGAAGACTTCGCGGACGGTCTGATGCTCCTTGATCGCGTCGTACATCTGAGGCTGCGTGTAGGCCGGCTCATCGGTTTCGTTATGGCCGAAGCGTCGATAGCCGATCAAGTCGATGACAACGTCACGCCCGAACTTTTGGCGGAACGCCGTCGCCTGGCGAACCGCGCTGACACAGGCCGTGATGTCGTCCGCATTGACGTGGATGATTGGCAGGTCGAAGCCCTTTGCCACATCCGATGCGTACCGTGTCGAGCGACCTTCCTCGGGGTCGGTGGTGAACCCCAGCTGATTGTTGGCGATGATGTGCAGCGTGCCGCCGGTGGTGTAGCCATCCAGCTTCGACAGGTTGAGGACCTCCGCGACCACGCCTTGCGCGGGGAAGGCCGCGTCACCATGGATCAAGATCGGCACGGTGCCAGTCCGGTCGAAGTGGGGTGCCGGGCCCTTGCGTCGCGTCTGCTCGGCGCGGGTCCAGCCCTCGACCACCGGATCGACGGCCTCGAGGTGACTTGGATTGGCGAGCAAGCTGACCGACACCTGCTTGCCGTTCGGAGTGACGTAGGTGCCTTCGGCTTCGGCGTGATATTTCACGTCGCCGGTCACGTCCGTCGCGGTCGCCAACCGGTCTTTGCTCTGCTCGAACTCCACGAGTAGGGATTCGTAGGTGCGGTTCACGACATGGGCGATCACGCTCAAGCGGCCCCGGTGCGCCATGCCCATCACGACCTGGCGCGTGCCGTTGTCGGAGAGCAGCTGGAGCGTCTCTTCGAGCATGACGATCATCGAGTCGAGGCCCTCGATGGAGAACGTCTTTTGGCCGAGGAACGTCTTTCGAAGATAGCGATCCATTGCCTCGACTTTGGTGAGGCGCCCCAGCAGCTGGAGCTTGCGTTCCGGGCTGAGTGGTTGGCGGTAGCGCCCCGACTCGATCCGCTCGCGCAGCCAGTTGCGTTGCTCGTGGCTGGAGATGTGTTCGATTTCGTAGGCGATCGTGGAGCAGTACGTCTCCCGCAGGTGGAAGAGGACCTCCGCCAGGTTCTCCCCGGGGACGCGCACGCGGAGCACGCCGGCGGGAACCGCCTCCATCAGCTGCGGCGTCAAGCCGTGGTTGACGGGATCCAGCGATGGGTCGCCGGTCGGCGCCGTGCCCAGTGGGTCGAGCCGCGCGGCGAGATGTCCGTGGCTCCGATAGGCAGCCACCAGCGCCATGCCGGCGGCCACGGCCCTTAGCAGCTCGGCCTCGGCGGTTGTAGGCGCCGCAACCGTCACGTCTCCCGCGGGAACGACGGCGCGCGCCGGCTCGCTGATTCCGGCCGGCGCAACCAATCGCATCGACTCGAAAACTGACTCGTAGAAGCCGTCGGCCCCCGCGAGGAGCTCATCGATGCGACGGAGAAATTCGCCCGACTCGGCACCCTGGATCACCCGGTGGTCATAGGTGCTCGTCATCGTCATCACCTTCGAGACCCCCAGCTGGCGCAGCCCGCTGTCGGCGATCGATGTGAACTCCGGGGGATAGCCGATGGCGCCGGTAGCGACGATGGTGCCCTGGCCTTTCATCAACCTGGGAACAGACGCCATCGTGCCGATCCCACCGGGGTTGGTCAGAACGATGGTGGCGCCGCTTAGCTCATCGGCCACCAGCTTCCCCGTGCGCGCCTTTGAGACCACCGTCTCATACTGATTGCGGAAGGCGGCGAAGTCGAGGCGGTCGGCGTCGCGGATGACCGGGACCAGCAGCATGCGGCTGCCGTCCTGGCGCTGCACGTCAACCGCGAGCCCCAGGTGCACCCCGCGAGCCACCCGCGCCGGGTTTCCGTCGATGCGATCAAAGCTGATCGCCATCGATGGCACATCCTTGACTGCGCGCGTAATCGCGAACGCGATCAGGTGGGTGTAGGAAATCTTCTCGGGGCGCCCGGCTCCCTGCATACTCTGGCCGAGCTGGCGGCGGCGTTGGTCGAGCACATCGACCCGCACCGTACGGAAGCTGGTTGCCGTTGGGACCTGGAGACTGTCCTCCATGTACTTGACCAGCGCGGCGGCCGCCCCCCGCAACGGAATCGATCCGGTCGGCGACTGCGCGGGCGCCGGTGCCGCCGCCGTTTTCTCGGGCGGAGTTGGGGAGGGCAGGGTGGGGGTCGGCTGCTGTCGTTCGAGCGCCTCGGCCACATCGCGACGACGGATCGAGCCGCCCGGGCCGCTCCCCTTGATGGTGGAAAGATCAACTCCCTTTGCCTTGGCGAGCAACTCAGCGCCTTCGGTCACCTCGACCGGGCTAGCGGTTGCTCCTCCCCCGCTTGCGGGGGAGGGTAGGGTGGGGGCCTTTTTCTCTCCACCGTTCGCCGCGGTGGGCAGGGTGGGGCCCTTTTTTGTCGCGCCATCGCCGTCCGCCCCGACGGCGATCTCCGCGAGCGCCGCACCCACCGAAACCGTCTTCCCAGCCTCGGCCAGGATCTTTACCAGGGTCCCGCTCGCGGGCGCGGGCACCTCGGCGTCCACCTTGTCGGTGGTCACCTCAACCAGTCCTTCGCCTTCGCGAACCTGGTCGCCCGGCTGCTTGAGCCACTTGGCAATGGTCCCCTCGGTGACCGACTCACCCATCTCGGGAAGGGTGACCTGCATGGTCGTCTGAGGCACGGGAGGATTGTACCCACTAAACTTGGCTCCGAATATGACGTTCAAGTCAAAATTGAAGGCCAGCGAGGACGCCACCGGCTCGCTTCTCTGCCTCGGCCTCGACCCCGAACCGGACCTGCTCCCGCCATCGATCGAACGGTCGCCGGCCGGTATCGTGAAATTCGTCCGCACCATCGTCGAGGCCGTTAGCGACTCGGTATCGTCATATAAGCTCAACCTGGCCTTCTACGAGCGATGGGGGAGGGAGGCCAGCTGGCTGCTCGACCAGTCCCTGGCCGCCTTGCCCAAGGACCGCCCGGTCATCCTCGACGCCAAGCGCGGCGACGTTGGCAGCACCGCCCAGGCGTACGCGCACGCGATGTTCGAGGCCTGGGGCGCCGACGCCGTCACGGTCCACCCTTACCTTGGCTATGACTCGGTCGCGCCCTTCCTGGCGCACCGCGACAAAGAAGTCTTCATCGTGTGCCGCACGTCGAACCCCGGGGCGGCGGACTTCCAGCACCTGCGCAGCGACGGCGAGGCCCTCTATCGGCACGTCGCCCGCGCTGGTGTTCGCTGGGACCATCACGACAACGTCGCCTTCGTGGTAGGGGCGACGGCGCCAGCCGAGCTTCGCGACGTGCGCCAGATCGCAGGCGACCGCCTCCTGCTGGTCCCCGGTATCGGGGCGCAGGGCGGAGATCTCGCGGCCGCGCTCAAGGCGGCGCTGCGAGCCGATGGACGAGGGGCGATCATCCCCATGTCGCGTGGCATCCTCTTCGCGTCGGCGGGAGCTGACTACGCGGACGCCGCACGCACAGCGGCGCGGCACTATCGCGACGCCATCAACGCTCTGCGTCCGGAGCCCGCGACGGCCCGAGGCTAATCGCCAATGTCCGGCTTCGTCGCCGGCGCCCTGGTTGCCCACCCTCCGATCATGGTGGCCGAAGTCGGCGGCGCCGAATCGGCGCGGGTTCGCGCTACCGCCGATGCGATGAAAGAGCTCGACGGCATGCTGTCGACGGTTGCTGCGACGCTGGCGGTGGTGGTCTCGCCGCACAGCCCATCGAGCATGACGTCGCTCCCGGTGCGCCGGGAGGCCCACGCCGCCGGAGACCTGGCGCGCTTTCGCGCACCGCAGGTCCGCGTCGAGGCGCAGGTTGACGTCGTGCTCGCAACCGCACTGGTCGCCGATGGGCAGCGCGCCGGATTCTCGCTGATCTGGGCGGAGCAGACGGAGCTGGATCATGGGGTGGTGGTTCCCCTCCATGCGCTGGCACGGACGATGGCGAACAAGCGCTGCATTTTCCTTGGAGTGAGCGGGTGGCCCCTCTCCCGCTTCGTCGAGTTCGGAGCCTGGCTGCACCTCCGACTCGGGGATCGTTCCGCCATCCTGATCGCGTCCGGTGACCTATCCCATCGCCTCACGCCGGACGCGCCCTACGGATTCCGTCCGCAAGGGCCGCTCTTCGACCGACTGGTGATCGACGCCCTTCGCGCGCGGTCCTGGGAACAGATCGAGGCGCTGGACCCGGACCTCGTCGAGGAGGCTGGCGAATGCGGCCTGCGCCCGCTCGCCATCCTGCTCGGCGCCGCGCGGGCGGCACATCTCGATTCCCGTGTGCTCAGCTACGAAGGCCCGTTCGGCGTCGGCTATCCGGTCGTCGCCTTTACCGCGTCCGCCACCGCGAACCTCGTGCTCGACATCCAGACGCTGGGCCGGCAGGCGATCGATACCTACCTGAGAACACGCCAGCTGATCCATCCACCCGAACCTATCCCCCTCGAGCTGCAAGCGCCTTCGGCGGTGTTCGTGACGCTGCGCAAGGGTGGGGAACTACGCGGTTGTGTCGGGAGTGTGCGGCCGACCGAGGCGACCGCGGCGCACGAGCTGATTCGGTATGCGGTCGCATCCGCCGTGCGCGATCCACGATTCCACCCAGTGCGGCTCGACGAGGTGAGCGCCCTGACCATCAAGGTCCAGCTGCTCGATGTGCCGGAGCGGGTGACCGAGATCGGCAAGCTCGACCCGCACACTTACGGCCTCATCGTGCGTGGAGGCGATCGCCAGGCCCTGCTGCTACCGGACATCGAGGGAATCGACACCCCCGAGCAGCAAGTCGATGCCGCCTGCCAGAAAGCCGGCATCGACCGCCACGCTCCGCTCGAGCTCGAGCGCTTCCGCACTCGCACACTCACGTGATCGCCCTCCTCGCCAACCCGGAACAGACGGCGCACCGCGCGCAAGGCCACCCGGAACGACCGGAGCGGGTCGACGCCATCCTCGACGCGATCAAAGGCTCAAGTCTCGGGCTCGCGCCGGACGTGGCGCCCTCCGCGCCGGAGTCGTTGATCCACGGTGTCCACGATCGGAGCTACGTGGCGAAGCTCGACCGTACCGCTGATTCGGGCGGCGGTTACCTCGACCCGGACACGTACCTCACGCCGCTGTCGATGCTCGCCGCCCGCACCGCGGCGGGCGCCGTGGTGGAGGGCGTGCACCGGGTGCTGGACGGAAAGGTGAACCATGCCTTCGCGGTTGTACGGCCGCCCGGCCATCATGCCGAGCACGCGCAGGCGATGGGCTTCTGCTTCATCAACAACATCGCGGTCGGCGTCATAGCGGCGCGCGCCCGGGGCATTCGACGCATCGGGGTGCTCGACTTCGATGTCCACCACGGCAATGGCACCCAGCACAGTTTCGAGAGTGACGCGGAGGTCTTCTATGCGTCGACTCATCAGTATCCCTACTATCCCGGGACCGGGGGCGCCGGCGAGCGCGGCGCGCACGGAACCGTTCTCAATGTCCCGTTGGCCATGGGAAGCGGCGACGCTGTGTTTCTCGGCGCTTGGGAAAAGAAGATCGGGCCGGCGCTGACGGCATTCCGTCCAGAGCTACTGCTTGTATCGGCTGGGTTCGACGCCCACGAGGACGATCCCCTCGCCGGACTCGAGGTGACAACCGAGGGCTACCGCAATCTCGCGGCGCTGATCAAAGGCTGGGCGGTTCAGCAGACGGGCGGCCGCACGGTCTGGGCCCTGGAAGGGGGTTACAACCTTCGGGCTCTGGGGGATTCGGTGGTGGCCTGCCTCGACGTCCTGCGGCAGGACGTCACGGGCGGTGGTAATCGCGTGGACACTACTGGTGATCGAGGGTACAATAGCGGCTCGCCGGACTAAGTCTGGGAGGGACCACACCATGGCGAAGGGACGCGATAAGGGCAAGCGGGAAGTGAAAAAGAAAAAGAAGGAAAAGACGCCAAAGGGCGCCCCCGCGCCGTTTAGCGACGCCGCCTTCACCCCACGGCGCGAGCCCGGCATGCCTGGCTCGGCGGGAGCGCCGCCGGCATAGTCACCCGAGCTAGCGGCGCCCTGGTGGCGCTGCTGCTCCTTGTCACCGCCGTGCCAGCGCACGCGGATGATCCCAGCACGCTCGCCGATCGGCTGGCACAGGTACAGCAAGAGCAGGCGCGGCAGCACCAGCGATTGAGCGCCCTCGAGGGACAGCAGAACCAGCTGCGGCAGACGCTGGCCGGCCTGGAAGCACAACTGGCGCAGAGCAGCGCCGATCTTGCACCGATCGCGGCCAAAGCGCATGCGATCGAGACGCAAATTGCCGACGCGCAGCTCCAGCTTTCGCACGACCAGCTTGCCTATCGGCAGCACATCCGCGCCTTCCAAGCGGATATGCGCAAGCTCTACGCGCTCGGTGGCATGCGCTGGCTCGAGTTCGTGTTTTCCGCGCGGAGTTTTGATGACCTGCTCAACCGCACCATCTACTTGCAGCACATCTCGGTCAGCGAGCTGCAACTCGCCCGCAAGCTTCGCGCCGAGCGCGACACGCTCGACGCGCAACGCCGCGTGCTGGCCCAGGCACGCGCGGACCTTGCGCCGCTCCTTGACGCGTTGCAGGCGCGGGCCAACGCGATCGCCAGCCAGGTGGCCGCCGTTGCCAGCTACGACAGCGAGCTCGACAGTCTACGCCGCCAGACCGTGATTCGACTCGCTGGCCTTCAGGGACAGAGCCGCGCACTGCAGTCGGCGCTGGACCGCTACGAGACAGAGGCGGCGCAAGCGGCCCTTCGCGGGTCCGGCGTCACCTATGGGGCAACCTGTCCGCCGGCTGCGCCTCCCGGATCAGTGCGATTCTGTGGTCACGGCTGGGGCCACGGAGTTGGGCTCGGGCAGTGGGGCGCGAAGGGAATGGCCCTTGCTGGCCTCAACTACCGGTTCATCGACCAGCACTTCTACAGCGGCACGACATGGGCCAGTCTCGACACGGCCAACACGCCGATCCACGTGGCGGTGCTCTGGGGCACTGCGACCTACCGCGTCATCACCAACGGGCCCGCGCAGCTGGTTGCCGGTGGTCGAGTCACCAACCTGGCGCCGGGACAGAGTGTCTCGCTGGCAGCGTCGGGTGGCGTGCAGAAGGTCGTGCCGACGTCAGCCGGTACTCGGCTGACGGTCTACGGACCATCGGGTCGGTATCACGCCTATCGCGGAACGATCGTCGCCCAGCCGAGCGGCGGGATCCTGTACATCATCAACGTCCTGCCGATCGAGGACTACCTGCGGGGTCTGGGCGAAGTTCCGTCGAGCTGGCCGCTGGAGGCGATCAAGGCGCAGATCGTGGCCGCGCGATGTTATGCCCTCACGCACATGGGAAGTACAGGCCTGTACGACGTCGACGACACCACCCAGTTTCAGGTCTACCGCGGGATCGATTCCGAGAGCGGATCGCAGAATGCGGCCGTCGACCAGACCACCGGACAGGTGCTGATGTACGGCGGGCGCGTGATCGAAGCGTTTTTCTCAGCCTCCGACGGTGGCCACACGGCCAACGTATCCGACGTGTTTGGTGGCTCGCTCGCGACCTATCCGTACCTGCGAGGCGTGGTGGATCCCTGGGACGTCGTCGCACCGCGGCACACCTGGTACACCGGGCTCTACACGTACACCGCCCTGGAGCGGGTCTTCTTCAGCGGTGGCGACGTTGCAACATACGGACACCTGAAGGGATTCGACTTGCGGGACCGCGATGCGTCAAATCGCCTCAACACCGTGGTTTTGATCGGCTCTCGCGGCGTCAAGCGGATCGGCGTCTCGGCGTTTCTCCGTGCGTTCAACCGCTCGCCGCTCACCGGAACGGACGTGCTCTGGAACGAGATGTTTGGAACGACGCCCGCCCAAACGTGGCCGTACTGGCACTGATCGAGCCACGAGTCGGTATCTTCTGGCTAGTTGCCGACGCTCGGGTGATCGACAGTACCCGATTGAGTCAAGCCGAGAATTACGGCGACTTCAAAGTCCATGCTGGCGATCACTACGCGGTGTGGGAGAGGTTTCAGCGAGCCGGAACGGTCCCCGACGACATGGAGTACGAAGAGTCACCTCGAGGGCGAGTCGTATACAACTCCAAGACCCATCGACTCACGCTTCTTGCCGATACGTGCATCCTTAATCAGAAGAGAGTGCTTCGAGCGATCATTGCGGAGCTGCACCTGCCGGCGACCACCCGGATCGGAACAGACGACCATTACAGATGTCCTGGTTGTCTAGGCCCTAACCGCTAGCCGACCCGGACGGCGAAGGCGCCGCAAAAGACTGTCGAATACCGCAATGCCTCGACGCCACCGCCGACGCCGTAGCGACCGGCGAACCCTAACCGAGCCGGACTGACCCGTCGTCCGCGAGCGTCCAGCCCGGATTGTGGGCGACCTCCCAGACATAGCCTTCGGGATCGGCGAAGGCGCCCGTGTACCCACCCCAGTCTGCGCGTGACGCTGGACGGATGATCGTCCCGCCGGCGCGCTTTGCCTCGGCAAGCACGGCGTCGACCTGCTCGGGTGAACGGACGTTATACGCCAGCTCGATTCCGGGCGCGCCGTGACCACCGAGTGCAGTCCATAGGCCGAAGATCATTCCGCCGGCCTGGAAGAACGCGACCTCATCGTCGGGCTGCTGAGCGCCGGTCCAGCCGAGCGCCTCGTAGAATGCGCGCGCGCGGGCCAGGTCCTTGACCCCGAGCGTCACCAGACTGATGCGCTGTTCCATCGGCCAAGTATGGCGCCCGCTACTGGCTGGCGGCGTCAGGTTGATTGCTGTCGCTATGGCCGTTGGTGCCGTTGGCGCCCGTTGTGCCGTTGGTGCCGTTGGTGCCGTTGGTGCCGGTTGCGCCGGTTGTGCCGTTGCTGCTATCGCCTGATTGCCCGGATTGCTCGGACTGTACGGCGCGAAGCGTATCCGTCAGCTGGGCCGCGTCATCGCCGGAAAACTCGCCCTGCTGCTGGATCTCGGTGAGCTGATTGCCAATCTGCCCTTCGACCTCGCGAACGGCCGACAGCGCGTCCGGACCGTCCGCGCGAGCTTCCTGGTTGGCCTGATGCACTCGAGACTCGATGTCGCGCAGCAGCGTGGCGACCAGACCGGGTGCGACGGCTTTGTGCACGAGACCGCCAAGCTGCATGGCACGTTCCCCGGCGAAGGTCGCATAGAGCTTGGCTCGTAGCGCCGGGTTGCCGGCCAGTTTGACCTGCACGGCTTCGCGCATGTTGCGAACGGGATAAAGCGGTGAGTCTGGCAGCGCCGACGGCGCGGCCAGTGCCGAGCTGGTCCCCAGCGCCATCAGCACCACGGCAAAGGCCAGGCCAGTGACCGGGCGCCGCCAGAGACCGAGGCGCGGCGCGCTTGACCGCCTCTCAACTTCACGGACCGGCACGCGGCGCAAGGCCACGCGGATTCGTTCGACACTGGCCGGTGACGGCTGGACGGTGGAGACCTGGTGCAGCCGCTGCGCGACCCGAACCAGCGATTCCATGCCAGGCTCGGGCGCCTGAACGCGCTCGCCGCTGGCAATCCGCGCGAGGTACGCCTCGAGGGTGTCGTCAGCGTGACGCATGGTCGTCATCCCCTGGGGCCAAGATTTTCGCGAGCTGGGCAAGCGCACGATGCTGCAGGGCCTTGATC
This sequence comes from Candidatus Dormiibacterota bacterium, assembly GCA_030946735.1. GTDB lineage: Bacteria > Chloroflexota > Dormibacteria > CF-121 > CF-121 > CF-13. Next base: position 1,498 of record JALYYE010000332.1, on the reverse strand, counting down.
GAGCCGACGTTCTTGCCCATCAGCTTGCTCGTCTCTTCGAGGTCGAGGCCGAGCACCAACCTGTTCAGCACCACGTTTCGTTGATCCTCCGTGAGTCGCGCCAGGGCATCGGAAATCTCCTCGAGCCCAAGGCGTTGATCGATGGCATCCAGCGGATCCGCAAGCTCGGTCGGAGGGACGTCGCTGGTCTGAAGTTCCGGATGCCGGTACTGTGACCGGAATCGATCGATGACTTTGCCGTGCGCGATCTTGAGGAGCCAGCCGATGAATTCACCTTCGGTCTTGCCGCGAAAACGTCCGATGGCCTGCAAGGCTGCGAGGTAAACCTCCTGCAGGAGGTCCTCGGCCGCCGCCTGCTCGCCAGCACGGGCCAGGAGGTAGCCAAAGACTCGACGGTAGGTGGCTTCGTAGAGCCGGGCAAAGGCGTGGCGATCTTGCCGGCGAGCCCGGTCGAGCCATTCGACATACGCAGAGGCTGGGTTTTCATCTGGCAATGAGATCGACATTTAGAGAGTCGTCACATCCTGCCCTGGGGATACGGCCCGAACGAAACGGTCACGTCTCTTCAACGTGCCGGTTGCCTCGATGCTGCGGGTCCAATGCAGTCCGGATCGGCCGTATCCTGCGAGGGGGCTCGCACGACTCAGTAGGCATGAATAGTCTGAAGCGCGCGACGCTCGTCACGTTCGTAGCTGGCCTGGGATTGTTCCTGGCCACGACCAGTGCGGCGGCGGCAACGATTGTTGCCGACCGAGTCAACGACCAGATCGGCGTCCAGGGCCAGTCCGGCGACTTCGACCGGAACAGCCAGGAAGGCGTTCAGGGCCAGTCCGGCGACTTGGACCGGAACAGCCAGGAAGGCGTTCAGGGCCAGTCCGGCGAACTCGACAAGGCCGGCCAGACTGGTTTCGAAGGCCAGTCGGGCGAAGTCAGCGGCCCCAACGACGGCGTGCAGGGCCAGTCTGGCCAGTCGAACTAAGCTGGTCGTTCTCAAGGCAAACAGCCGCCTCCTCGAGGGGGGGCGGCTGTTTCTTTTAGTCCCCGTCTACGGCAGGAGGTGCAGCGGACCGCCCTTGAGGCCGACCGCAACCGTCACCGTGTCCACGGCCACCGTGTTGGCACCGGTCACATACTGCATGGTCCACCAGTCAGCCCCCGGCGCGGGGTTGTAGTTGCCCGGCACGGGGATTTCGACGTGGATCCAGTTGCTGTTGGCCGAGATGCCGCGGGAGGTATCCGTGGCCACAAAGGTCGCCGTGGTATTTCCGCCGGCCGCGCTCGCCATGACGCTGTAGTTCCCACGTCCCAGGTTCGAGCGCTGCACGCCAAGGTTGTAGACGTTGACGCCTCCGGGGAAGTTATTGTTGCCGGTCGGATCGTTGATGTTGATCCGCACGAAACCGGTGCTGCTGGCGATGTCGCCGGGGTCCCAGAGGTCGACGCTGACCGTCAACCCGGCATAGTCGGGTGTGAGCCGGAACAACTGCATCGAGAAGCT
>JALYYE010000319.1 GCA_030946735.1 Candidatus Dormiibacterota bacterium | reverse complement strand
GCCGCGCCGCGTTTGCGCTGCGTCGGCGCTGATGACACGACAGACGGCGGCACCCTCTTCCTCATCCTGACTAAACCCTCCGTTGGTGACGAGCGATATCCATGCGGGTTGGAAATTGCCCGTATGCCGGTCGAGTTTGACGGGCAGGCTCGCGCATGTCAAGCCGCGCTTGCGATCGTGTGGAAGTGCGCGGACCTTGACAGCCCTGATTCAGGCGACCCGTGACTTGCCGTCGGCGCTGGCAGAACACGGGATATACTGACAGTAACGTAATAGCGGCGCTGGACTGTAACGGGGGCAGTGATTGGGAAGGCATCGACTGCGACTGATCGGCCTCATGGCGGGCGTTTTGCTCGTCGCGGCCTCGCTGTCAACCAGTGCCATGGCGGCGAGCCCACTGGCTAGCCGGCCAGTTCCAAAAGCTCGCCCGATGTCGATCGAGCCCTCTCAAACGCCGGTCGCCGCGGCCCGTGCTACGGCACCATCACGCCCCCACGCCGTGCCTGCCCCCGCCGCGGTGACGCAACCAAGCCAACGTCCACCGCAATCAGGGAGCCTTCATGCGGCGGCCGCCTCCGCAGCGGCAGCGGGCTGGGTCGTCGCCGACCGCAGTCCAGCACCACCCGCCCCGATGGCACCACCGCAGGGCCGAGTGGCGGCTCCGACCGTTCGGCCGCTGGCGGGCATGCCCGAGTTCTACAGCCTTGTCGTCGATGACGCTCGCCAGGTCCTCTATGGAACGGACATCAACGGCGGGAAGCTCTACATCCTCTCAATGGCGGATGGCTCGCTCCTCGACAGCTTTCTCCTTGGTGCGGATCAATGGTCGCGGCCGCTGGGTATGGACCTCAGTCCCGACGGTTCCCGGCTTGCCGTGGCGCTGTCCAGCGCGCCTCCCATCGCGATCGTCGACCTCAACACCAGGAAGGTCGTCCAGCGCCTCACCATCCACGGTCGCCTCAGCGATGCCGTCGCCGATCTTCGCTATGGCCGCCCCGGCCGGCTGTACACGGTGGGCGACGGTTTTCTTCACATCATCGACACCACGACGGGGACCGAGATCGGCAGCACGAACAACGCCGTCATGGTCAACACTCCGCACCTGACGATCACGGCGGACAAGCGGTGGCTGTACATGATCGACGGGGGCGACTCGGCACAGTTCGTCCGCTGGGATATCTCGACCGATTCGCCCGTTGAGACGAATGCGCCCTCCGGCGAAGCCGGCGGCATGGCGGCGGTCGTGCGACCGGACGGGTCGCAGGTGTACACGACCAGTGGCCAGGTCTGGACGTCGGGCCTGGAACACGAGCTTGGAAACTTTGCCGGCGCCCACACCTATGGATCCGAGGGGAGGACACTGATCTACTCGCCGGCGACCGACAGAATCTTCGCCGGCTGCGGCTGCTACGGGGTCCAGGAAATCCGGGCCGGGGGTTTTCCTTATCCAGTGGTCGGTGACCGTCAGCTTCATGGCGCCGCGACGGCGATGGGGACCAACGCCGCGGGCACCGTTCTCTATGTCAGCTCGTCAGTTCCGTGGAACCCGGTAACCGGTAACGGTACCTCGCAACTCGAGATCCTGGACCTGACCGTGCCACCCATGCCCCGCTACCGTCCCTCCGATTCGGGCACTCAGCCGCTCCTCGACACACTCTTGATGGACAGTGGTCGCAATGTTCTTTACGGGTCGGACATGGTGGGCGGACGGATCAAGGTTCTCTCAGCGGCCGATGGACGTTTCATTGCGTCGATCGATGTTGGCCAGTATCACGAGCCCCTCGGCATGGATATCAGTCCCGACGGTTCCCAACTGGCGGTCGCGCTTGGCAACGCGGCCCAGATCCTTTTGATCGACCTCGGCAGTCGAACTGTGGCCAGGCATCTCTATCCGGCGGGCGGAAGTGGCGTCAACACTCCCTTCGATGTTCGCTACGGATCGTCCGGTCGCCTCTACTCCAGCGGCGCCCCGTGCGCGTACGGCTCGGATTACATCCATGCCTTCGATACCACCTCCGGGGTGCAGGTCGGGGCCTCGAGTGCGATGGTGCGCTGCAGCCCGCGGCTTGCGATCTCCGCCGATCGAACATCCCTGTTCGTCATGGAGTCCGCGCAATCACCAGAGACGCTGTGGCGGTTTGATGTGTCCTCGGCCACGCCGACCGTGACGTCCACAACTGGATACAGCAACAGCTCGGTCGCCGGCTACGAGATTGCGCTTCGCCCGGATGGCACACAGGTCTACACCACGGGCGGGAACGTCGGCAATGGACAGGTCTGGTCGGCCGACTTGAAGACGCAGCTTGGCACCATCGCCGACCATGGCCCCAACATTGCCTACTCGGCGGCGGCCAGCCGCGTCTTCATCGGAAACGGGCACGGCGTCTCAGAGGCGCTCGATACCGCGCCCTATACGTTGGTGCATACCTGGACGCAGACGGGCACCAACGGGAACAGCGGGAAAACCGGCCCGGTCGCGATCAGCCCCGACGGACTGACGATCTATCTCAGCACCGACAGCGGCATCGTGATGATCCCGCGAGGCCAGCCAGGTCCACCGACGAACGTCGTCGCGAAAGCCGGCAACGGACAGGCGACCGTGAGCTGGGCGGCCCCGGCAATCACGGGCGCGAGCCCGATCACGAGCTACACCGTCACCGAGTGGCGCTTCACCGAGCCGCCCCTGACGTTCGTCTTCAAGTCGCCGGCGACCACGCAGGTGATCAGCGGCCTGACCAATGGACGGGCATACAGCTTCCA
>JALYYE010000301.1 GCA_030946735.1 Candidatus Dormiibacterota bacterium | reverse complement strand
CCGACATGCCGGTCGTGATCTCCATGCTGAACGCGTTTACCGGCCTCGCGGTCGCCGCCAGCGGGTTCGTGCTCGGGAACTTTGCCTTGATCGTGGCCGGCACCCTGGTCGGCGCGTCCGGCACGCTGCTCACCAAGCTGATGAGCGATGCCATGGGGCGCTCGCTCGGCAACGTTTTGTTCGGCGCGTTCGGCGCGGTGACCGCGGGACCGGCCGGCGCGGCCAGTGCCGAAGGCAGGTCGGTGCGGTCGGGGACGCCGGAAGACATCGCCACCTTGCTCGCCTACTCGCGGAAGGTCATCATCGTCCCCGGCTACGGCCTGGCGGTCGCTCAGGGCCAGCACGCGGTGCGGGAGCTCGCCGACGAGCTGGAGAAGCGCGGCGTCGAGGTCGAGTACGCGATCCACCCGGTCGCCGGCCGGATGCCCGGGCACATGAACGTGTTGCTGGCCGAGGCGAACGTGCCCTACGAACAGCTCAAGGAGATGGACCAGATCAACGACGAGTTCAAGTCGGCGGACGTGGCCCTGGTCGTTGGGGCCAACGACGTCGTCAATCCGGCGGCCCACGACTCGCCCGGCAGCCCGATTTATGGCATGCCCATCCTCAACGCCGACCAGGCGAAGAACATCGTTTTCATGAAGCGCAGCATGCGACCTGGCTTCGCCGGCATCGACAACGAGCTCCTTTACGACCCCAAGACCGTGATGCTGTTCGGCGACGCCAAGGACTCGCTCATGAAGCTGGCCGCGGCCGTCAAGGCCGCCTGATCACCCGCCAGCAGTAGAATCCTCCAGCCCATGGATATCGCGGTCGAGACGCGTGCCCTTCGGCGCGTCTACAAGTCACGCAGCCAGGAGGTCGTCGCTTTGGACGGCATCGACCTGCGAGTCATGCGCGGCCAGCGCTACGGCGTGCTTGGGCCCAATGGCGCCGGCAAGACCACCATGATCAAGATCCTGGTGACGCTGCTGCTTCCATCGTCGGGAGAGGCCTACGTCGATGGGCTCGACGTGGTCCACCAGTTTCGCGAGCTACGCCATCGGATCGCGATGGTCTCCGGCGGCGAGAACGTCGGCTTCGGCATGCTCAAGGTCAAAGAGCAGCTGTGGATGTTCTCCCAGTTCTACGGGATGCCCAGCGCGGCCGCCCGCCGGCGCATCAATGAATTGCTCGAGCGACTCGGACTAACCGAGGCCGCCGACCGGCTGGTATCGGCGCTCTCCAGCGGCATGCGCCAGAAGATGAACCTGATCCGCGGACTGATGACGGACCCCCGCATCCTGTTCCTCGACGAGCCGACCGTGGCGCTGGACGTCGGCGCGGCCCGCGATGTGCGCGACGAGGTCCGCCGCTGGATGGCCGAGGACCCGACACGGACGGTCATCCTCACGACGCATTACATGATGGAGGCGGACGAGCTCTGCGACCGGGTCGCCATCGTCAACCGCGGTCGCACCGTCGCCGAGGGGACGCCGGCCGAATTGAAACAGCAGGTCCAGCAGAATGCGATCGTTGATCTTCAGCTGAGCACCGGCAACCGCTTACTCGACGCCCTTCGTGCCGTGGACGGGGTCGTCGCCGCCAGCGTCCTGGAGCAAGACGGCACCGACCGCTTCAGCCTCCAGCTCGCCAGCGACGCGGCGCTCGGCGGAGTCATGCGGATCGTCGAGACCTCGGGCCGCCAGATTCGGGGCGTGCAGAAGCGAGAACCCACGCTCGAAGACGCCTTCGTCAAACTTGTCGGCCGCGGGATGGCGGAAGAAGAGCAGGAATGAGTCACCCGTCGGCGCTGCGGATCTTCCTGAAGACGGTCGTGGCCCGTGCCTACCCCCGCTTCGTCTCGTCGTATCGGAACAAGACCTGGATCATCACGGAGACGCTGCTGCCGCTGATCGGAACGATCGCGATCATCTACGTCTACCGGGCCTTACACGCCCCCAGCCGCTATCTCGGCTTCGTGGTGCTGGGCGGCGTGCTCCTGGCCTTCTGGCAGAACGTCATCTGGGCGATGGCCACCAACTTCTTTTGGGATCGCGCTGCCGGAAACCTCGAGCTGTTCGCCATGGCGCCCACGAGCCTGGCCGCCATCCTCGTCGGGATGGCGCTCGGGGGTGCTTATGTCAGCGCGACGCGCGCCGCGTTCATCCTGATCGTGACCTCGATCCTTTTCGGTGTCACCTACACAGCGGCCGGAATTCTCCCTGCCCTCGGCGTCTTTCTGCTGACCTTGGCCGCACTCTACTGCCTGGGCATGATGCTCGCGAGCCTCTTTCTCTTCTACTCACGGGAGGCCTGGCACCTGGCCGACGCCATGCAGGAGCCGATCTACTTTCTGAGCGGCTTCTACTTCCCGGTTCGCAGCCTGGGCGCCTTCCTCGCCGGGGCGGGCTCGCTGATCCCACTGACGCTCGGCCTCGACGCGATGCGCCAGTTCGTGCTTCCCGGCACGCCGGCATTCATTCCGGCAGCGTGGGAAGTGCTGGCGCTGGTTGGCCAGACGCTGCTATACGGTGTCCTTTCCCAGGTGGCGCTCCGGTATCTCGAACAGCGGGCCCGGCACGACGCCCGGCTCATGCTTCGCTCCTCGTGAGCGCCGCGGTTCGCCAGTGGCGCGGGTTCGCGGCAGCGACCCGCCTGGGATGGGAGATCTCGAGCAACTGGACCCGACCGCTGATGTTCGTCATCTATTCCGTGCTGCGGCCTCTCTCGGCCGCGTTCATCCTGGTCGTCATCTACCGCTTCATCAGTGGCGGAAGCGCCGGGACGTCCGCCTACCTGGCCTTCCTGGTGACCGGCGTCGCCTTCTGGTCGTTCGTGCAGTACGGTCTCGCCGGGCTCAGCAACGGGATGGTCGAGGACCGTGGCGAGTACAAGATGCTGAAGTATGTCTACACCAGCCCGGCGCACTTTTACGTCTATCTCCTTGGTCGCGGTCTCGCCCAACTGGGGAGCGCGGTGGCGTCGACGTTCATCGTCCTGGTTGTCGCGACGGTCGCCCTGCGCCTTCCTATCGACCCGCTGCGGGTCAACTACCCGCTACTTCTGCTGGGCTCCTTCGTGGCGCTGCTGGCCGTCATCGCGATCGCGATGGCGTACGGCATGGTGCTCCTTCACGCGCGCGACGCCCATGGCTACGGCGAGCTCGGCGCCGAGGTCCTTTACGTGATCTCGGGAGCGATCTTCCCCATCAGCGTGCTCCCCGGCGCCCTGGCGACGATCGCGTCCTTCTCTCCGCTCGTCTACTGGATGGACCTGGTCCGGCGTAGCCTCCTCGGCTCGCAGGCGATCCGGATGTTTCCCGCCCTATCGGATGCCGACGTCCTCTTGCGGCTGCTCGTCACTACCGCGGCTACGCTCATCCTCGCGCACCTGGTCTTCAGTTGGGCGGATCGGACGGCGCGCCGCAAAGGACTGATCGACATGGAGACGAACTGGTAGGTCTACAGCCGACGATTTAGCTGGTTGGCTCGTTCGTCTTCAGGTCAAGCGCTGCCGAGTTGATGCAGTAGCGCTGGCCCGTCGGGTTCGGTCCGTCGTCGAA
>JALYYE010000297.1 GCA_030946735.1 Candidatus Dormiibacterota bacterium | reverse complement strand
TGCCAGATCGGTCCGGACGCCGCAAAGGCGTCAGCAAGAAGGCGGTAAGGTAGACGAGATGGTGGTGCAGCCGACGCGGCTCGGTCAGGCGCGTGATTGGTACCTGCAAGCGATCGACGCGCTCCCTGCGAATGGATGGAGCGGAAAGACCCTGTGCGAGGGATGGACTGCGACCAACGTCGTCGCGCACGTTGTGACCGGCGATCAGTTGGTACGCGGGCTCGTCTGGGACGCCACTGGAAAGGGTCGCGGCGGTCAGGATCTGCCGGTCGACTTCGCCGACCGCCATCGTCGATTCGAGGTTGCGTCGACCTGGGAACCGGCGAAGCTCAAGGAGACCGCCCAGAAGGAATCAGAGCAAACGGTCGCGGCCATCGCCGAGGCCGTCCAGAAGGCGCCCGAGGCGATCGTGACGATGCCGATCGGCCCGGTGCCGATTCCCGTCGTGCGTGGCATGCGACTGAACGAGTACATCATTCACGGCCATGACCTGATGCCCGCGATCGGGCGATCGATCGCGAGCCCCGACTGGTTCTTTGAACGGGCGCTGGGCGATGCCGTCACCAGGATGGTGCGGCTCCATCCGCGGTCGCCGCATAAGGGCAAGTCGGCGAGCTTCCATTTCCACCGCACGGATGGCGAGGGTGAATGGGTCCTCCGGGCCGAGAGCGGCGAGGCGGTGGCCGAACCTGGTCATGCCAGGGCAGACGTCGCCATGCACGGAACCGCCGAAGGCCTCTACTGGGTGCTGATGGGTCGCGGCACGCCCGAACAGCATGGCGTCGAGGTGCAGGGCGATCCGAAGCTCGCGGACGCCTTCAAGGAGTGGTTCCCGGGCCCGTAGGCTAGGGCGAGCAGAGGACGAACTGGCGGGACGCGTCGGGTAGGCCGAGCGCCGGACCGCAGTGCTCCAACCTGATGGTGGGAACCGCGATCGCCAGAAAGAGGACCATGGCGGCCGCCACGCACCACCAGAGTGCGCCGGCGGGTTTATGAAGCGGGACCTTGATCCCCTTCAACGGCAGAACCAGGGCGAGGATGGGCGCCGTGAGGTCCCACAGCAAGCCCCCGACCGCTGCCAATCCGAAATCGAAGCCGGTAAGGATCGCAATCGCCCAATAGAGGCAGATCAGACCGGCGCCGAGAAGACCGGCAGCCGCTCCCAAGAGCACAGCGTGCCGATGACCCCTGAAGTGAAGCGCCAGCATGCACCAGCCGGCGCTCACGAAGGCGGGGGCCACCTCGTACGAAAGCTGGAGGGCGCTGTTTCCACCCAGGAAGTAGCTGCCGCCGTGGGGGCCCCAATAGGCCACCAGACTCGTGAGCAGGGACAGGCAGACGCTGGCCGCGAGGCCAGCGAGCAGAGCAGCGACTAAGACCAGCGGACCTACGATGAGCAGAGCCTACTTGTTCCAGGGCGCAGTCGCGAGTTCAGTCATATCCAGCGCCCGGAGAGGAGCGGTTTCGTCGCTACTAGGGACCGATGGCGCGAGATGCCAGGGCAGACACAAGCACTCGCTTCTCGTACGGGTAGCCGCCGCTGTCAAAGGTGCCGGTGAAGAGGTAGGCAGGTTCGAGGTAGCCGACCCCGCCAGCGCTGACCGTCGCATAGACAAGCGTTGCCTTCGTCAGCGCGACCGTCGGCGCAGGACCTGGGCCGAGCGTGGCGGACGAAGCGGGCGTGGCGGTTACTGCGGCTTCGGCGACCGTGGACGGAGCGCGCAGCGGATAGGTCGCCGGCTCCTCGGCCTGCCGGAGGGCACCGATAATCTCCTGCACTACTCCGGCCGAGTCCACCGCCACCTGGATGCCGGAAGGGTCGCCGTTACCATCGACTTCGCCAGCGACGGCGCCACCATCGAGTGGGATCAAGCGCTGATACTGGACGAGGAAGATCAATGGTTGGTCGCTGGACGGGTTGAGCCGTGACACCTGGATGGTCGAGTTCCACGCCGGCATCAAGCCAAGCTTTGTCAGTTCGGCGTCGGCCGCCGCATGGGCCGCGGCCTCGGTAGACGGCCGATTCGGGCTGGGGCTGCTTTGGCGGATGATTCGGTAGGTCGGTTCTCCGGCAACGGGATCATCAAACGAAATCCGCAGCTGGTAGCCGTTCGGTCCGCGATAGGTCCTGTCGGGCTCCTTCACCGAAGCCGGCGATTGCAAGGTGGCACCAAGCCGGGCGGCGAACGCGTCAGCATCGGCCACGGTCGGCACGGTGAAGCGATAGACGGGCGCTGAGGGCGGGACCTTTGGGAGTTGTCCCGACCAGGTCATCGTTGCCGGGCCAAAGTACGGAACAACGGTGGGAGCGCCGCCGCCCCCGGCTCCGAGTCCCTGCGGAGGATGGAGCCCTGGCGGTGGCAGCTTGCCGAACGCCAGCAGGGCGGGGGACGGGGACGCGGACGGGGTCGGCGAAGCCTTGGCTATGGGCGGGGCGCCCTGCGTTGCGACGCGAAGACCGACGCCGGCTACGACGAGCACGGCCGCCGCGGCGCCGACGATCGCAAGGCGGGGCGGCGTGAGCCAGGCGCTAAAGCCCCGTCGCCCGACTCGCGGGGTGGCCACGGCGTTGGCGATCACCCGTCCTCGGAGGCCTGGCCGCGGGCGCGCGCGGTCGAACTCAGCGTCGAACGCCGCCTTGACCTTCTCCTCGAAGTCAGCCATCAGGTCACCCCCTCAGGCGCATCGACCGCCGGTTTCAATCCCTGCGCGGCGCGGTGGATGCGCGACTTGGCGGCCGTTTCGGAGACGCCGAGGACCGACGCCACCTCGTTCAGCGGCAGGTCCATGTAGTAGCGAAGATACAGGGCCAGCCGATCGTCGGGGCCGAGAGTTCGCAAGGCTCGCTCCAGGTCGGTGCGCTGCACCACCTGATCTTCCGGACCGCTCTTGGCCTGCTCCGGAGCGGCCAGCTTCACCACCGACCACCACCTGCCCCGCCGGATTGACCGGCACTGATTCGCGACGATGGTGAAAAACCAGGAGCGGGCCACGCTGGCGTCCTTGAGCTGATGCAGGTTGCGCCAGGCCTTGATGGTTGCCTCTTGAACGGCGTCTTCGGCTTCCTCTCGATTCTCAAGGATGCTGACGGCCAGCCTGTAGCCGGGCTCGACGAGGGGGCCGATGAGTTCATCGAATGCGCGCTCGTCGCCCGCGACGGCGTGGCGTAATAAGGCAGTTTGCTCCCCAGCCATCGGATCGTGGAAATGATTGTCGCAAACTGCCGTGGCATGGCTAGACCGCCACCGCCGGCCGGGCGAGCACGCGCTCGGCGAGATGGTAAGCAGCGGCCAGCGGTCGGTACACCGGAAGGTCCCAGGCGCCGGCGAACCTTACTGGAACGCCACCCAGCATGGTCTTGAAGTGCGCATATCCCCATCCCGGATCGCCCGGCTGCGGATCGACCGGAATACCCCAGAGGTCGTAGCTTTGACTGCCACGCGCCTGGCCGTCCCTGATGACGCGTTGCTGAATGAGGTAAGGAGCTTTCAGGCGCCGGCCCTCATCGCTGCTGCCGCTGAATAGATAGATGAGGCGGTCGCCGTAGTTGACGATTACGCTGCCGGCGACCGTCACGCCACGGTGGGTGGCGAGGTAGACGCGGGCCCCCACCCTGCCCTGCCCGCGCGAGCCAGGCAGGGAAAAGTGTTCAGGGTCGGGGAAATTCGAGGGGCGGCTGAAAACTGTAAAGAGGTCGCGGTAGTAGGAGCGCGGCCGGATGGTGAACTCCTGCCGATCGGCGGTGGCGGCGAGCATGTCATAGAAGCGATCGACCGCATCGACCTGGTCGCTCGACTCAATGACGACGCCGGCGCGTTCCGCCTGCCGCATGTTGCGCCGAGCGGAGGCGCTCATCCGCTCGAACACCGCTTCCCCATCGCGGAGATCGATCAGAGCGGTGGCCTGGTGCTGAACCGAATGGCTGGGCCGAGCGTTTGTAAATTGCAGAACGTAGCCGCTCTCGGCCGGCCATTCAGGGTCAACCTTTAGAACCGTGCCACCCTGCAAGGCCAGCCGGCGCCGCAGTGCCGCCCAGAGTTGAGGCCACTCCGCGAAATGCTTGTTGAGGACGGGGCCACGCGGCGCGTAATGCATCGCGAGACCTCCGGGGAGCGGCTTGCGAAGCACCGAGACGGCACCGCGCACACTTCCGTCCCGAATCCAGAGATAGCGGGTTGGCTCCCAGCCGTATCGCTCTTTGAGCTCACCCCAAGACCACGACTGAAGGATCGAGCCATCGCTGGCGGCAGAAACGAAGGCGTCCCAGGTGGTGGGGTCGGTGCAGGCAACCAGCCTGCCTGCACCGATGGTGTGGTTGGTGATCATTAGAAGACCACCGCCATGTTGTTGAAGTCGGCCCAGGAGGTTTCGAACGTCGACTTGCTGACCCAGTACTGGGTGCCGTGGAGCGGATCGTTGACGCGCACCTGGGTCGGTGAGACACCGCTCAGCGTGACCGCGTGCTCGGCGTATGAGTAGCGCACGGTACGGCCGTCCCAGGCAGTCCAGGTGGAGACGCCCGGGCGGGTCCAGTTGGTCTCGACCCAGGCCTCGACCGCATGGCCCGTCGAGAGCGCCCGGTAGATCGTCGCCGCGGACATTCCCTCGCCGCCGTAAGCATTGGTCAGGCCGATGGCGCGCGCCAGCTTGAGGATGACGGGGTAGTAGATGCCGTAGCCGGTCGGGGTCCAGTCGCTGCCGTTGACGTTGCCGACGAAGTTGGTGTAGGGATCGCCCCAGCGCAGCACGGTGTGGTTGGGTCCCATGATGGGCGCGCGGGCATCGACAACCTCGCGAGCGAAGAGCGTGTCCTGGCTGTAGTAGTAACCGTAGGTCGCGAGTCCCATCTGCAATGCGGCGGTCTCGCAATCGAGCACCATCGTCTGCTGGTAGACCGGTACCGGGATCGTGAAGCTCGTCTGCGGTGGCGGCGTTGGCTGGACGGTGGGCGCGACAGTCGGTGCGGCGGTAGGCGCGACGGTTGGGTCGGCAGTTGGCGCCGCTGTTGGCGCGGCTGTTGGCGCGGCTGTCGGCTCCGAAGTCGGTGTCGTTATGGGCGTGGTGACCGGCGTTGGCGTCGGCCCGGTATCCGCCAGCACCGGGCGGGTGGTCGGCTGACTCGGCTGCGCGTAGGCGAACCAGCCGCCAGCCATAAAGCCGGCGACGACGATGCCGGTGGCCAGGACGAGGCGTCGGGGCCGGTTGAAAATCGATCGCTTGCGAGTCGATGTGCGTTCGGTCATTTCGATTGCCTCCGATGAACGGTCCGATAAGTTCCGCCCATCAGACGCGCGAAACCGGGGTTACGGCGCAGGAACATGAAAAAAGGGAGGCGCTGGGGAAAAGCGCCTCCCGAGAGTCGGCGTTCGGTCTTAGTGGACGATCACGGTCGTGCCGACGGTCGCCCAGCCATATAGGGTCGCCATGGTCGCCTTCGGGACGTTGATGCAGCCGTGGCTACCGCGGGTCAGGTTCGCGCCGGGGCCCCAGACGCTCCGCCAGGGCGCGTCGTGGAGGAAGTAGCCGTCGTCGGCGAAGAGCATCGCGTAGGACACCCACTCGGTCGGGTACCAGTACTGATCACCGCGCGGCCAGGGCGAGACGAACTTGTAGGGCGACGACTTGCTCATGACATGGAAGGTGCCGGTGGGGGTGGGAAGGGCCGGCATTCCCGTTGCGACGACCGATGTGAGAACGACAGCGCCATCCTGGTAGGCGGTGAGCCGCTGCTGCGCGATCAAGACGAGGATCAGCTTGCCGTTCTGCCGAGGATTTGGCGTCGGGGTCGGAACCGGCGTCGCTGCCGGCGTCGGCGCTGGAGTCGGGTCAGGGGTTGCGGTCGGATCCGGCGTGGCGGGAGGGGGGATTTCCAAGCGACCGGGCGGCACTGATGACCCCCATCCATAGTCCGACCCGGTTTGGGCGAGCGAAGCCGCCG
>JALYYE010000287.1 GCA_030946735.1 Candidatus Dormiibacterota bacterium | reverse complement strand
TCGTAGGCAAGGATGATGCCGCCCGTGGTCGGGCCGGCCACCAACTCCGGCCCGAGCGGCATGAAGTGCTGCGCGATCATGCCGGCCAGCTCGGTGGTCGCCTTCGGGTCTTCCAGGATTCGGAACTTCTCCAAATAATCGGCCCCATGCCGTCCGCTGGTGTAGACGAAGTGCCCCCTAAGGAAGGCACCGGCCGCGTCGAAAGCCGGTCGGGCGTCACTCGGTCCCGGTTTGCGGTCAGGCATGGGTCAGCACGCCGGCGGACCGGATCGGTAACGCGCGCAGACCCTGCCAGCCGTGCTCCTCGAGATAGGCAGCGATGCCATCGTGGACCTCGCGGGCTGCCTCGGGCCGGATGTAGTTGACCGTGCCGAGTTGCAGGGCGGCCGCCCCCGCCAGCAGGAACTCCAGCGCATCGCCCGCCGTCGTGATCCCACCGATACCAATCACCGGAATGCTCACGGCCGCGGCTACTTGCCAGACGGCGTGCAGCGCCAGTGGCTTGATGGCGGGCCCGCTCAAGCCGCCGCTAGCGCGCGACAGGACGGGCCGTCGGCGGCGAACGTCGATCGCCATCCCCACATAGGTATTGATGGCCGATAGGGCGTCGGCCCCAGCGTTCTCGACCGCGCGGGCGACCGCGACAATGTCCGTCACGTTCGGCGTCAGCTTGACCAACAGTGGAAGCCGTGTCACGGCCCGTACCGCACGGGTCAACTCGGCCGCCAGGGCCGGGTCGACACCGAACTGCAGACCGTTGGCAACGTTGGGACAGGAGATGTTCAGCTCGAGCCCGGCGATTCCGGGAATTCCGTCGAGCCGGCGGGCCACGGCGACATACTCCTCGATCGCGTCGCCGGCCACGTTGACGATAACCGGGAGATCCCAGGATGCCCAAAGCGGTGCATAAACTCGCGCGACATGATCGACACCGGGATTCTGCAACCCGATGGCATTCAGCATTCCCGAGGGCGTCTCGGCGATACGGTTGGGGGCATTGCCCTCGCGGGGTCGCAGCGTCGTCCCCTTGGTGACGATCGCGCCTAAGACGGAACGGTCTACCTGCGGGGCATCGAAGCCGTAGCCGAAGGTCCCCGAGGCGACAAGCACCGGGCTCCGTAGGCGAAGTCCCCGGCCAAGGTCGACGGTGAGGTCGAGTGCCTCAGTCATGGAATTGATCCGTCATCCGATCCCAATCGATGCGGTCGGCACGCACGCAGGGCCCGTCCTGGCAGGTCAGCAGATAGCCGCCCTCCCGCCGGGGGGCGGCGCAGCCGAGGCAGGTTCCGACGCCGCATCCCATCGGCGTTTCCAGCGCAACCTCAATGGACGCCAGTGGAATCGTTTGGTGCTGGGCGATGTCGACCACGGCCTGAAGCATCGGCGTAGGGCCGCAAGCAAAGATCTCGGGAGATGCGAAATCAGCCAGGAGCTCGACCACCGAGCCATGATGGCCCTCGCTGCCATCATCCGTACCCATTTGAACCTCGGCCCCAGGAAAGCGGTTGGCCGGCAGAAGGTGTGCCGCCGTGCGGGCGCCTTGCAGCATCGTGACCTTCCGACCACGGGCCAGCAGGGCCTGAACGACGCCCGGGAAGACGGCGACACCCAGGCCACCGGCGACGCAGACGGCGGGACGCTGACTTTCCAGGTCGAAGCCGCGGCCAAGCGGGCCGAGCAGGTCGAGCTCGTGTCCCTCGTCTCGGGCGGAAAGCCAGGCGCTGCCGGCGCCGACCACGTTGAAGATGAAGCCAATGTGCCCGGCTGCCGGATCAGACCAGGCCGCACTGTAGGGCCGCCGCAGGATCGTGTGCTGGGCACTCACCGCCAGTTGGAAGAACTGCCCGGGGTTGACCGCGACTGCGGACGGGGGGTGGTAGAGCACCAACTCGACCGCCCCGGCCATCGGAATCGAGCGCCTGACCACGACAGCCGGCGCCACGGTGACGCTCACGCGCGCACAACCTCGGCGACGGCGCCGACGTACTCGCCGAGCGTCGCCACGCTCGATCGATGCTCGCGGCGCCAGGATCGCAGCGCCTGCACCAGCGCCCGAGCGGTATCCAGCGAGGTCAGGCACGGGATGCGCCGCTCGACCGACGCTCGGCGGATCTCGTAACCATCGCGCAGGGGCACGCCGCCACCGTTATTGGCGACAGGTGCCGATGTCGACACCGTGTTCACCACCAGCTGGACCTGGCCGGACTGGATCACGTCGACGACGTTGGGATGGCCGTCGCGCAGCTTCTGCACCGTGGTTGCCGGGATGGCGGACTCCTCCAGCATGGCCGCGGTGCCGGCGGTCGCGTAGAGCCGGATGCCCAGGCCGTGGAGCGCCCGCAAGATCGGCAGCGCCTCCTCCTTGTCGGCATCGGCGATCGAGCATAAAGCGGCACCGTCCGGTGGCAGTTCCTGCATTGTCGAGAGGAATGCCTTGTACTGCGCGGTGGGCAGGTCATGCGCGATCCCCATCGCCTCTCCCGTCGACTTCATCTCCGGCCCCAGCACGGCATCCACCGCCGGCAGCTTGGCCATCGAGAAGACGGGAGCCTTGACCGCATACAGCGGCCGGTTCGCCTGCAGACCTCCGTCGTAGCCGAACTCCTTGAGGGAGCGGCCGAGCGCCGCGTGGGTGGCGAGCTTCACCATCGGCACCCCGGTCACCTTGCTGAGGAAGGGCACCGTCCGGCTCGCTCGCGGGTTGACCTCGAGCACGTGCGGGATGCCGTCCTGGATGACGAACTGGATGTTGATCAACCCAACGGCTTTGAACAACCTGGCGATCACGGTCGTCACCTCGACCACGCGATCCGTCTCGGCCGGCGTGAGCGTGATCGGCGGATACACCGCGAAGGAGTCACCCGAATGGATGCCGGCGCGCTCGATGTGTTCGAGGATGCCCGGTATCAGGACGGTTTCACCGTCGCAGACGGCATCGACGTCCAGCTCGCGACCGAGCAGGTACTTGTCGACGAGGATCGGGCCGCGGACGCCAAGCCCCATGGCCGCCTCCACATAACGTCGAAGATCCGTCGCCGAGTGGACGATCTCCATGCCGCGGCCGCCCAGCACATAGGACGGCCGTACCAGCACCGGATACCCCACCTTGG
>JALYYE010000060.1 GCA_030946735.1 Candidatus Dormiibacterota bacterium | reverse complement strand
GCCGATTCTTATCGCGAGGTCTTCGAAGCCGCTGCCGAGCGCGCCGGCGATCCGCAGGCCCCAACATGGTGGGCCGCTGGCGACGCGGCGATTGCCATCGCGGCACGGCGCCGCCTGACCTCGGAGCAGTTCCTGTTGCTCGTCGCACCCCTTTCCGTTGCGCTGCCCTGGTTGAAGGACGCCGCGAACCAGAGCTGACTACGATCAGATAAATGGGCGAAGGCGGGTCGACGCGCGCCCGCGCCGGAGGGGCTCAGCCGATCGTCGACGCCGTAGCGGCCGCTATCACGGCGACCACCGGGCCGGCTCTCATTGGCCTCTACATCTACGGCTCGCTTGCAACCGGCGACTTCGACGAGCGGGTCAGCGACATCGACCTCCTGGCCGTCCTGTCCAGGGAGGTCTCACGGGACCTTGCGGCGCGTCTCGAGCGCATGCACCTTGGATTGGCGGAAGAAAACCCGGCGTGGCGCGATCGCATCGAGGTTGTCTACGTTTCGGCCGCGGGCCTCGCCCACTTTCGAGCGGCATCGCCGCGCTGCGCCGTCATCAGCCCGGGCGAGCCGTTCCATGTGATCAGCGCAGGGATGGAATGGATCCTCACCTGGTACCCCGCCCGCACCAACGGCGTTGCTCTGATGGGACCGCCCGCGACTGAAATCGTTCCCGACATCTCGTTCGCGGAGTATGCCGACGCGGTTCGCAACCATATGCGGCGCTTTAGACGGCGCATTGCCGACGACACGACACCCGGATCGCAGGCGTACGCGGTCCTGACGATGTGCCGCGGTCTTTACACGTGCGTGCATGGCGAGCAGGTGTCCAAGCTCAGGGCAACCGCCTGGGCCCAGAAAGAGCTCCCCCAGTGGGCCGGGCTGATCCGCGAGGCAGTAACCTGGCGCGAGCATCAGTGGGAGGCGCCCCAGGCCGACGGCACCGCCACTGTTCCCAGAGTCCGCCGGTTCATCGAGCAGATAGCCGAGCGTGTCGCTCCATCAAAGGACTAGACGTCCGCCGCAGCGCCTTATGCCGCGCTCATCCGGCGCATGTGATCAGCTGCCCTCCACAACTTGGGCATAGTTCCATGTCGCAGCCGAAATGGTGAACCCCACCCGGCATGACGTTGCAGCTATCGCAGCGGTCGGGGGCGGTGGCGGCATGTCGAATGCGGTCGAATGTCGTGTCACCGACGGCGACGGCAAAGTCCGTAATGCAACTTGGGGCCAGGAGCATCTCGCGCCGACAATCGGGACAGGCAGCCATGAGGTCGACCGTAGCGACCCGCTCTGACAGCTGTCTGTCGAGGTCGGTCGCCGTTGTCTTATCGCAAAGTCAACGTGACTTTGGGTGATTGACACACAGCTGTCGAAACAGCGGTTCATCATCGAAGCATGGCCGCATCAGCAAGCGTGGTCGAGCTGAGAAACAACCCCACGCAGGTCGCCGCGCGGCAGCTGCAGGCCGCCGTCAAGATGGTGATGGCCCGCGCTCAGGAGGCGGATGGGGCGGGGCTCGGCGAGTTGCTGATCCTAATTCGCGAGTCCGGGATCGATCCTTTGGAAGCCGCCTTCGCCACGGGCGTCCGCAGGTTCGACAAGTCCGGTGAGTACGCCGCCGACGGCGCGTTGAGCGTGACCGCCTGGCTCAAGTGGCGATGCAAGCTCTCGGGTGGGGCGGCCGCCGAGAGGGTCGAGATCGGGAAGCAGCTGGAGCGTCTGCCAAAGACGGAAGAAGCCTTCGCTCACGGCCAGCTCGGGTATCAGCACGTAGCCGTCATGGCTCGGTCGGCTGAGAGTCTGGGGGCGGCGGCAGTACGGAGCGAAGAGGGCAACCCGTTGGAGGCTGCGCAGTCGATGGACCCGGGCCAGTTCACGACCGTCGTGAAGAACTTCGAGCACCGCGTCGATGCCGCGGGCGCGCTGGCCGAGACGAACCGCGCCTATCAGCGCCGCTATCTCCACATCGGCGAGCCGCAGGGAGGCGTCGTACGGCTCGATGGGCTGCTAGATGCCGAAGGCGGAGCCACCGTTCGGGCTGCACTGGCTGGTTTGATGAAGCCAAGCAAGGACGACACTCGGACGCACGGGCAGCGTTGCGCCGATGCCTTCGTAGAGCTCTGCCGTCAGGGCCGAGGAAGCAAGGGCGACAGCTCAGGCCCACGGCCGCAACTGATCATCCGAGCCAGCCTTGACACTCGGCCGGCATCCCGGGCGCTCCAGCGGGCGAGCTCGAAGGCGGGGGAACGGTGCCGGCGGAAACCGTGCAGCGCCACGCTTGCGACTCTGCCCTCATACAGATGATGCGGCGGAGCGAACTCGACCACGAGCTCAATCATGCCAGCCGCACGCTACCGGCTCCAACGCGTCGCGCGCTCGAGGCGAGGCGCGCGACCGACACTGTGTCTGGCCTGGGTGTGCGAGGCCCTTGGGCTGGTGCGATGGTCACCATCTCGTCTGGTGGACGCGAGGTGGCGAAACCGCGCTGCCAAATCTCGCGTTGCTCTGCCGGCCGCATCACCGGCTGGTCCACGAAGGTGGCTGGTCATTACAGCGCGCGAGGAATGAATGGCGCGCCTCGCCACCCACAAAGCTTCCGGTCAAGCCTCTTCCCCGCCGCGAGTGAGCCTGGTACCGCTGTCGGGCGGCGTCAGCCAACCCTGGAAGAGGCGACAAGACCTAACGAGCTGGCACCGCCTGGCTTCGCCAATGCGTCGGCGACGGCAGCGTGACATCACCATAGCCGTTGCAACGTGCCTCGGTGACCTGCAGCTCGAAGAGGATGTACCGCTCGAGAGGTGTGTAGCCAGCTGAACTTACGGCAACTGCCCGTAGCTTCTCGTCTTCGACCAGGTTCGCGGTGCCGCGCAGATGAAACTCGCCCCCGGTTCCGTTGTTGTCAGGTACTCCGTTGTGCAACGCATAACTGGCACGCTGTCGCAAGTCCCGCCCTTTCGGCGAGGTCGGCTCCATGAACAGGAACAGATGGTCGTTTGAAATTATCGGCGTCACCGGATGCACTCTTGGACCGCCATCCGGTCTAACCGTCGCCAGGTAGGAGGGGATCCGATGGAGGCGGCCGGCACCGAAGGCTGCCAAGGACGGATGCGCGGCTGCGAACTCACCCCACGTGCTCACGCGTTACCCGCGGCGGCGCGCGCGAATCCAGCGAACAAGCGCTGGACCCATGGGATCGTGTCGATCTCCTCGGGGTGCCATTGCACGGCGATCAGGAAACGCCGGTCCGGCGATTCAACTGCTTCGATGACGCCATCGCCAGATTGTCCGATCACTTGCAGCTGCGGCGCAATTGTCTTAATGGCCTGGTGATGAAGGCTGTTGACCTGAATATCCGTCTCATCGATCAATTGGGCGAGCCGCGAGTCAGGATCAAGGCGCACGCCATGGATCAGGGCGCTTCTGACACGGCCGTCGGCGTCGGAATGCTCGTCGGGCGTTACACCCTGATGCCGGAGATCCTGCCACAGGCTGCCGCCGAGAGCCACGTTCAGGACCTGCTGGCCGCGGCAGATGCCGAGTACCGGCAGGTCATCGGCAAACGCCCAGCGAGCCAGGGTCAGCTCGGTCCGGTCACGCGGAGCCTCGACAACGTTCAGATCGCCGATCGGCGCTTCGCCATACTCGCCTGGCGCGACGTCGGCGCCACCGGGAAATACGATGCCGTCGAGCCGCTCGTAGATCGCGTGGAGCCTCTCGTCGTCATCCAGCAGCGGAATCAACACCGGCGCGCAGCCAGCCGCCGTGAGCGCGCGCACGTAGCTCTGGTTAATGCCGTACCGCGGCGGCTTCGGCCCCGGCGGAATCGCCAGGGTCGGCAGGCCAATGAGGGGCGCCCGGCTCAACTCGTAAAGGCGAACGCCTTCAGCCGTACGGCCGGCACCCGCGCGGCACCGATGTACTCGCTCACCTGCAGCTTCGTCGACCCGGTCAGAGCCAGCGTCCCGTTGAATGCCTCCAGAATGCTTTGCGTAAATCGCAGATCTTTGACCGGCCGCGCGATCTTGCCGTTCTCGATCAGGAAGGTCCCCTCCCGCGTCATACCGGTGATGATCGACGCCTTGGGATGGACGACCCGGACGTACCAGAAGCGCGTGACCCAGATGCCGCGCTTGATGTCGCTCACGAGGTCAGCCTTCACTGCCGAACCCGGCTTCATGAAGAGATTCACGGCAAAGGGTCCCTCGGTGTTGGGCGCCGGCAGCCCGTGACCGGTCGATTGACGCCCGGCCCGCGTCGCCGTTTGCATGTCGTAAACCAGGCCGCTCGCGACGCCGTTGGTAATCAGCTCGACGCGTTGCTTGGGCACGCCCTCGAAGTCAAATGATGCCGGAACACCGGTGCGGTCCAGTCCCTCGTCCCAGATACTCACCTGCTCGCCGGTGATTCGCTCGCCGAGCCGCATGAAGCTACGTTCTTCCTGGGCCGCCAGTGCGCCGAATCCCATAAAGCTCATGAACTCGAGCATCTCGGCCACCGCGTATTCCTCGAGGACGACTTCGTAAACGCCTGGCTCCACTGGCTGCGCGTTCTGGTTCCGCTGTGCCTTCTCGATTACTTCACTGGCCAGCTGGTCTTTATCTAGCTCGCGGACGTCGATCGCGCCACGATCCGCATAGCCGGACCCGGCATCGCCCATTACGACGGAATTCACGGTCGCCTGGGTGGAGCGCTGATGGTGCAAGAGGCCCAGCGAGTTGGCGATCGCAAACTGCCCGGCAGTGGTGCTGTAGGCGCCGAAAGCCTTGAGCCCGGCCTGGCCGGCTTTCGTGCAGACGGTCTGGACGAAGTCGGCACGCTCTTCTGGGGTTGTCGCAGCCGTCGCATCGGACCAGGCCTCGACCGGCCGGGCCGTCGCCGGTCCTGGCATCGGAACGACTTCGCTGCGCGGCTGAAGGTCGGCGATGGCGACCGCGCGCTTGAGCACGTCCGCCGCCGCCCTTTCGTTGAGCTGGTTGATCGACGCCACGCCCGTCTTGCCGTCATTTACGACTCGGACCCTGACACTGACGTTGCGCTCGGCGACGTTCTGGTGGATGCCGTTGTTTGCAAAGCGCGTGAGCGCGCTGTCCCACTCGGTGACCATCACTTCCGTCTGCTGCGCGGGTGAGCGCTCCAGCAGGCCGGACATGAAGCGCTTCAGTTCATCTTCGGCCGTCTGCCGGGCGACTTCGATGCTTTTCATTTCAGGATCCCGACCTTGACGTGCTGGAAGCGCGCCGGCGCGGCTCCGTGGGCGACGTGCGCCACCTGGGGCGGCTGTCCTTTGCCGCAGTTGGCTAGCCCCCAGACGCGCCATTCCGTCCGTCCGGCGACGGCGTCGCACGAATTCCAGAATTCGGGCGTGATGCCGGCGTAGGTGGCGTTCTTTAACATGCGGCCACGCTTGCCATCGATAATCTCGTAGGCGAGCTGGGTGCCGAACTGGAAATTGAGCCGCTTGTCGTCGATGCTCCAGCTCCGGTTAGTCTCCATGTAGACGCCGTCCTTGGTCCCGGCGATCATTTCGTCCAGCGACGAATCGCCCGGCTCCAAGTTCACGTTCGTCATGCGGATGAGCGGGATCCGGTTCCAACCATCGGCCCGCATCGTGCCGTTACTCTGCTGCCCCAGCACACTGGCTGTTTCCCGGGACGTCAGATAGCCGACGAAGAGGCCGTTCTTGATCAAGAACGTTCGCTGCGCCGGCACGCCCTCGTCGTCCCAACCGAACGTGCCGAGCCCCGTTGGCGTCAACGCGTCGGCCGTGATGGTCACTTTCGTTGACCCGTATTGCAGATGGTTAAGTTTTTCCGGCGTCATGAAGCTCGTGCCGGCGTAGGCGGCCTCCATCCCGAACACGCGATCGAGCTCCGTCGGATGGCCACATGACTCGTGGATCTGGAGAGCTGTCTGGCTGGCACCGAGGATCAAAGTCTTGACCCCACTCGGACACTGCGGCGCGCTCAGCAGCGCAACGGACTCTTCTGCAATCTGACCTGCGTGGCGGTCGAGCTGCATCGCCGTGATGTACTCGTAGCCGCCCGCTCCCTGGTGGCGGCCGAAGGAATTCGGATAAGACCGATTCTGGACATCGTCCGGCGAGGTGGCCGTCGCCTCGATCCCAGCGCCGCTTTCGAACAACTCTTGCTCGATGAATGCGCCCTCCGTCGAGGCGAAGAGCTTCGCCTGCCGGATGAACTCCATGGAGCCCTCGCGAACGGTGACGCCTTTGACTGCACCCATGGCCGCGTCGGCCCGCAACAACAGATCGACTTTCTCACTGAGTGGCACAGCGAATGGATCCCGTTCCAGTGGCGTTCGGTAGTGCCCCCGCGACGTCACAGGCGGCCCTAGTTCGACCGGCGCCGATTTGACGCGCGCACTGGCCCGCGCGATCCGGATGGCGCGGTCCACGACCTGCTCGACTTCGGCTTTGTCTAGCCGGGCGCTGCCGGCGAATCCCCAGGCACCGTCGACGATCACGCGGACGCCAAAGCCCTCACTGGCGTCGTCGGAGACCGCGGCCAATTGGCCGTTCTTGACGATGATATCCTGCGTGACGTGTTCGTCAAGGCGCACGTCCGCGTAGCTCGCCCCTTTGACCTGCGCCGCGTTGAGCGCGGCTTCCGCTAGATCTCTCATGCCTAGAGAGTAACTCGGGCTACTGGTTGATGTACAAATCGGCGCTCTGGTTCATCCACCAGAATTCATTGCCCTTGTAGCCGGCGACTTTCTTGTTGTAGGCCTCGACGTCAACCGCCTG
>JALYYE010000278.1 GCA_030946735.1 Candidatus Dormiibacterota bacterium | reverse complement strand
GTCGCGAGCAGCGAGAGGATCGCGCCCGGGCTAATGTGCATCTCGGGAACTCATCAGCTCGCGGAGCTTGCGCGGAGCGGGGGCGAGGAGCCCGGTGGCCGGACCCCAGAGAAAGTGACCGACCACGATCCCAGCCAGGATCGCGATTACAAATGCCAGGGCGGGAACGTCGTGAACGGCCTCGCGGAAGTAGTCGGTGATCGTCTTGTTGTCGGTTAAGAGGGCCCAGGTTTCGAAGGCCAGTAGGAGGAAGATGGCGCCGACGACCGCCGTGACGAGGAAGGAGAAAAGGTTGCTCCGGTTGAGTATCAACCCTTCCAGTCGACGAGGAATTCCTTTTCTTTCTCCTCCACCCTGGTGCCGATCACCGGGTGGAGCTCGATCGCCGGCGAGTACTTGCTGGCAGGCACGGTCCGGCCCAGAGCCTCGGCCATCGCGCGCACGTAGTGTGGGCTTCCCCCACAACAGATGCCGATGTAGTTGACGCCCAGCGCCTGCGCCCGCCGGGCGTAGTCGGCCATCTCGAATCGCGTACAAAGGAACGGCTCGAGGGCGATCGGAAAGACGTTCGTTCCATCGGCGGTTTTCAAGGACTCGAAGGTCGGCATCGCCGCCTCGGTCTTGTAGGGAACGGGTTGCGCCGCGATGTAACCGCCGACGCGGCTGCGGACCTGTTCGATGATCGGCATCATGGTGGCCGGCCCCCGGTCGCAGTTCAAGCCGACGATGTCGGCCCCCTGGTCGGCGAGGATCTTGCAGGCGTCGACATAGTCGTAGCCGTCCCAGGTCTGGTGCGGCCGCGTGGTGGCAAGCGTCACCATCGCCGGCAGCTTCAACTCCTTGATCACCTGGAGCGCGATCAGCGCCTCGCCGAGATAGTCGTTGGTCTCCGCGATGACGAAATCGATGCCTTCGTCCACAGCCCACGACAGCTGCTCTTCATACATGGCGCGAACCACCCGGGAGGAAGCGTCCTTGTCCTTCGGGTCATACGCCCAGGTGTTGCAGATGTCGCCCGCGACCAGGGCGTCGCCTTCGCGCGCGACCTCGTTCGCGATCCGCACTGCCTGCCGGTTCATCGCCTCCAGGTCGTTCTCGCGGCCGACGTCCTTCAGCTTTCCGCGATGCGCGTAGTAGGTCAGCGCCACCATGACGTCGGCGCCCGCCCGAAGAAACTCGCGGTGCAGCTCCCGCAGGGCGTCGGGCGAATCGAGGACGACCTCGGGCACATAGGGCCCGGCCTTGATGTAGCCTCGCCGCTCCAGTTCGAAGACATAGCCTTCCGCACCCAGCACCACGCCGCTCTTGAGCCGGTCGAGGATGCCGCGTTGCGTCCTAGCCGGCACGGCTGACCGCAAAGCGCTCCGGCACGAAGCGAGCGATGTCCTCGACCGTTGCCTTCTCGAGGGCCAATTCCATCAGCGTGCGCCCGATGAGTGGCGCGAACTTGTAGCCGGTACCGCGCCAGCCCGTCCCGACCGCGCCACCGGACAGGCCGGGGATCGGTCCCAGGATGAAGTTGTCATCTGCCACCAGATCATACGAGCACTGGTCCGCCCCCTCAACATCGACGACGCGGGCGTCCGTGAGCTCCGGCATGCACTCTTCGACAAAGCTGCGCACGCTCGTAATAGAGGTGACCTGCGTGCGCACGTCGGGCGGATTGTAGTAGCCAATCTTCACTCCCGGCGTCCTCCCCTCCAGCATCGGGTGGCCGTAGATGCCGACGTCGAGGTAGGCGAAGACCGGGAGTCGGCTCGGCGTGAACATCGCGCGCTTGGCGGGCGGTGGGATGAAATACTTGGACTCGCTCGGTCGATCGGGTCGCAGGGGAAGGCGAAGCTCGCAATCATCGATCCTCGCAAGCAGGGCATTGGTGCCGAGTCCGGCCGTCAGGACGAGATGCTCAGCTACCCGCTCACCCGCGGTGGTGTCGATCGCGATCCGGCCCTGCCGCCGGCTGATCCGGTTCACTACGGTGCTCTCCTCGATCGCCACGTCCGCGGCGTGGAGACGCGCCAGCAGAGCCACCGTGATGGGAGGGACATGGAGAAAGCCCGCCTCGACGTCGAGCCGGCCGAGGTCGACGTCGAACTGGGGAAAGCGGGCACGGAGCCCGTCCCGGTCGAAGGCTTGCGTCTGGAGGTGCAGGCCTTCGAGAACACGGTGGCTCTGCTC
>JALYYE010000276.1 GCA_030946735.1 Candidatus Dormiibacterota bacterium | reverse complement strand
AGGGCTACATCACGGTCGGCATCTACGAAGACGGCACGCCCGGCGAGATCTTCCTCGTGATGTCCAAGGAAGGCAGCACCATCTCCGGGCTGATGGATGCCTTTGCCACCAGCATCTCGCTGGCGCTTCAGTACGGGGTTCCGCTGGAAGTGCTGGTGAAGAAGTTCGCGCACACCCGCTTCGAGCCCTCGGGATTCACCAAGAACCCCGAAATTCCAATTGCGAAGTCGATCACCGACTACATCTTCCGCTGGCTGGCCTCGAAGTTCATGAGCGGAACTCAGCAGGAAGACATCGGCATCATCCGTCGTGAGCCGATCGTCGAGAGTGCGGCGCCGTCAGCTCCCGCGCCGGCGCCGATCAAGCCCGCAGCGGCGGATTCGAGCCCGATCAAGATCAGTTTCGTGGGCCAGGAGGACGCACCCGCCTGCTCGGACTGCGGTTCGATCATGATTCGCAACGGCACCTGCTACAAGTGCCTCAACTGCGGCGGCACGAGCGGCTGTTCCTGATCAATAACAAGGAGGAGACCCGCGCGGTCTCCTCCTCACGACCCTCCGCCAGCGCGCAAGCACATCCTTCCTGGTCGCACGAAGGCCCGCAATGCCCATGCGGAGGCGCGACGGACTGGGATGGACGTAAATTTCGCTGTCGGGGATGCGGTCTCTATTACGAAACCTGCTGTGATGGCGGTCGCTGTCCATGAGCGCGGAAAAATTCTGAAAAAATCTGTTCAATGACCCGCACGCGGCCCATCAGCGCCGCCGCTCGCGAAAAAAATTGGGCCGAGAGTATGCAAAGCGGCTCGATTCATGCTATGGTCGCACTTAATGAGCGCGCAGCCGCGCTCTGATCGTCGCGTTGATCAGGGCGAGGACCTAAGAAGGGCAACAGTCAAAGAACTCCGCGGACCACATCGATGATGATCGACGCGTGGTCTTACGGATCCGCAGGGTTGATCGCGACACGCCGTCGCTCCCCTGATTCTTCTCTCCTCTTTGCTTCCGGTACCCGGCCTCGCCGGCGCCCGCGCGTCCACGGTATCCGTGGCGCTCACGCGCGTTTGGCGGCGGCGTCCAAGCGGCCGACCGGGGGAATCTTGCTAAGAAGGAGGTGAGCCCGGAATGGCCGCAAAGAAGAAAGCAGGCGGAAAGAAGAAAGCCGCAAAGAAGTCGTCGAAGAAGAAGTAGTTAGCTTTTGTAGCTGACTTCAATACAGCCGGTGCCTTCGGGCGCCGGCTGTAGCATTTGTGGGCAATGATCGATCTCGAGCGCGCCCGTCACTTTCTCAAGGTCCGTCACGACGGCATCCTGGCCACCATCAAGGCTGACGGCCGGCCCCAGCTCTCCAACATCCTCTATTTCGTGGATGACGATGGCCGGGTGAAGATCTCGGTGACCCAGACCCGCGCCAAGACCCACAACCTTCGGCGCGACCCTCGGGCCAGCTTGCACGTCCAGGGCCGGGACCGCTACGAGTACCTGGTGGCGGAGGGGACGGCGGAGATTATCGAGGGCGACGGGCTCGCGGAGGCGCTCCGCCACTACTACCGCAAGGTCCGTGGCGAGCACCCTGACTGGGCCGAATACGACGCCGCCATGAGCGCGGAGCAGCGCCTGCTGCTTGCCGTCACAGTCGAGCGCGCCTACGGCGTGCTTCGCTAGCGGACGGCCAGGCAGGTGACGGTCTTGAAGACCCCGTCGATCTTCTGGATCTTTTCGACGATCACCGATCCGATGCCCGCCACGTCGGGGGCCTCGACCGCGGCGATCACGTCATATTCCCCGGTGATGGCGTCGGCCAGCTCGATGCCTTTGACGCCCTGAAGCGACCTGGCCACCTCGATCGCCTTTCCCGCCGACGCGTTGATCAGCACATAGGCCCGCATAGCTCCCTCCTGGACGAGTTTGCACCTCAGGATACGGCTTTGAGCGCCGCTAAGATGAAAGCCATGACGTCCATGACGGCAGTGGTTAAAGCCGCTGCCGGTCCGGGCGCCGAAATCGGCCAGGTCGAAATCCCCGAGCCGAAGGGTAAGGACGTCTTAATCGAGGTCGCCGCCTCCTCGATATGCGGGACGGACGTCCACATCTTCGACTGGAACGAGTGGGCCCAGCGCCATATCCATCCTCCCCGGGTATTCGGGCACGAGATGTCCGGTCGAATCGTGGCGACGGGGCCGGAGGTCAAGGACCTCAAGCCCGGGACGTTCGTGGCCGCCGAAACCCATGTCGTCGATCACACCTGCCGCCAGTGCCGGCTGGGCCTCTACCACCTCTGCGAGAACACCCGGCTGCTCGGCGTCGATCGCGATGGGTCCTTCGCCCGCTATGTGCTGCTACCCGCGGAGAATTGCTGGCGGAACGCGCCCGGGCTCAGCCCGGAGGTCGCCGCCTTGCAGGAACCGTTCGGAAATGCCGTCCATGCCGCCACGCCCGGTCCGCTAAAAGACAACACGGTTGCCATCTTCGGCCTTGGTCCCATTGGACTGTGCGCCGTCGGCATCGCGCGGGCCGAAGGTGCGGCCGCCGTTTACGGCATCGAGCCCAACCCCTATCGCCGCGAGCTGGCGGAGCGCATGGGTGCCACGGCGGTCCTCGAGCCTTCGGCCTCGGCGGTCGAGGACGTTCGGCGCATCAACGGCGGCGTTGGCGTGGACGTCGTCCTGGAGATGTCGGGCCATCCGGTCGCGATCGAACAAGGGCTGCAGGTGCTCCATCGCGGCGGATGGATGAGTTTGCTCGGCATCGGTGACCGGCCGGTGACGCTCGACCTCAACGATTTGGTCATCACCAAGGGGATCACCATCTACGGCATCTTCGGCCGGCGCATCTGGGACACATGGGAACGCACCTCGACCTATCTCAGCACCGGCACGGTCGACGTCTCGCCGCTCATCACCCATCGCTACCCGCTCGACGACTTCCAGGAGGCGATGGCCCAGATGAAGAGCGGCCGATCGGGGAAGGTCGTACTACTGCCCAATGGCGCCTAGGAGGCTTACATGATCACCGAAAAGAAAACCCAGTTCTTAGTGGACGAGCTCGAGCAGCTCCGGCAGCAAGGGCTCTTCCGCCCCCTGCGCGTGCTGGGCTCCGCGCAAGATACCGAGGTCGTCGTCGACGGCAAGCACGTCCTCAACCTCTCCTCCAACAACTACCTGGGGCTGACGACCCACCCGCGGCTCAAGGCCGCCATGATCGAGGCCACCGAACAATGGGGTGCCGGCTCGGGCGCCGTCAGGACCATCGCCGGCACCATGACCGTCCACGAGGACCTCGAGCGCCGCCTCGCCGAGTTCAAGCACACGGAAGCCTCGCTCGTCCTTCAATCGGGCTTCACCGCCAACCTGGGCGTCCTCCAGTCGCTGGTGAAGGAGGGCGACGTCATCATCAGCGACGAGCTGAACCACGCCTCGATCATCGACGGCATCCGCCTCTCCAAGGCCGAGCGCTCGATCTTCAAGCATCGCGACGTGGATGACCTGGAGCGCCACCTGGAGAAGCACCGCGACAAGCGGGTCAAGCTGGTGGTCACCGACGGCGTCTTCAGCATGGACGGCGACATCGCGCCGCTTGCCGCGATCGTCGAGCGCGCCGAGCGGTTCGGCGCGCTGGTCATGGTCGACGACGCGCACGCCAGCGGCGTCCTGGGGAAAAACGGACGCGGCTCCGTCAACCACTTCGGCCTCGATGGTCGGGTCGACCTTCAGATCGGGACGCTCTCCAAGGCGATGGGGGTGCTGGGCGGCTACGTCGCGGCTCCGCAAGTGGTTCGCGACTTCCTCATCCACCGAGCTCGGCCGTTCCTCTTCAGCACCTCGCATCCGCCTGGCGTGGCCGCCGCCTGCATCGCGGCGATCGACGTCCTCATGGCCGAGCCGGAGCGGATCGACCGCTTATGGAAGAACACGGCTCGGTTCAAGGACGGCCTGAAACGGCTCGGCTTCGACACGGGCGCCAGCGAAACACCGATCACGCCGGTCATCGTTGGCAAGGGCTCGGTCGCCATGGAGTTCTCCGACCGCCTCTTCAAGCTGGGCGTCTTCGCCCAGGGGATTGGCTTCCCGACGGTCCCCGAGGGACGGGCCCGGATCCGGACCATCGTGACCAGCGTGCATACCGAGCAGCAGCTCGATCGGGCGCTGGAGGCGTTCGCCAAGGGCGGCAAGGAACTTGGCGTCATCGCGTAACCTTCACCACGCAAGGTACATATATGGGTAGGTCAGCCGCGTGACCGAGCGTTCGGCAGCGGAGCTGCAAGACGAGGCGCGCTTGATCGAAGCCGCCAAGCGGGATCGCAAGGCGTTTGGCGCCCTGTACGACCGCTACTTCGATCAGATTTACTCGTATTGCTACTACCACTCCGGCCGGCGCGAGGAGGCGGAGGACCTGGCGAGCGAGACGTTCCAGCGGGCGCTGGAAGGCCTCGACAATTTCGAATGGCGAGGAATCCCATATTCAGCATGGCTCTACAAAGTCGCGTCCAACTTGATGTCGAAGCGGCGGCGCCGGCCGCCCTGGATCGAGCTGCCCGACCCGATCGCGGGGAGCGGCGAGAACGATCCCGAGCGGCTGTGGCTGCGTCGGGAGCAGGGCGATGAGCTCCACAAAGCCGTGCGGAAGCTGCCTCTCGATCAGCGTGAGGCCGTGCTGCTCAAGTTCGAAGGCCGGCTCAAGAACAAGGAGATTGGTGTGATCATGGGCCGCAGTGAGGGTGCCGTGAAACTGCTGCTCTTCCGCGCTGTCCATGGCCTGCGCCGCCGCCTGAGCGAACAGGAGAAGCGCCGATGAATCCACGCCCGGAGGACATCGACGCCCTTGCCCGCGCAATCGATCGGGTGGTCTTCGCCGAGACCGGTGGTCCTCGTCCACCTGAGACGCAGTCAGCGGCGCTGGCCCTCATCTCCTACCTCAACGACAGCTTTCCGCGCGTGACGGTGGCGGCCGGCCGCCGCGAGCGGCTGCAGCGGCGCCTCATCCGCGGCCTGCGCATTCCCAGCAGCCCCGCGTCCCCCGGCTGGGTTCGGCTGGAAGAGGAGATGAACCGGCGGCTCGCGAATCTCGATCCGCGCTGGACGCCCGTGGTCGGCGGCGCCGCGCTGGTGCTCCTCGGGGTGGTCGGCTTCGCCTTCTGGCGCCAGCGAGGGTCGGTCAAGCCGGCGATCGCCTCCCTTCGATAAAAAGGGCGAAACCTGGCGCGGCTTCCGCCGTTACATGACCAGAGATGCACCCCTGGACGATCCGCGCCAGGCGAGTGGCCAGTTTGGCGCTCCTCTTGCTGATTCCGGCCGTGATTGCCGGCACCGGCATTCGCCCGGCGGCACCGCTGCCGGTCGCGGCGATCGAGCCGGGCGTTGCCGCGGAGGAATTGGACGAACCCAATGGTCTGATCGGGTCGCGGACGAAACCCGCACCGACGCGGGGAGCGCCGAAACTCATGATCGCTGAGCTGTCCCCCAGGGAAGCCCCCATCCCCACCGGGCCCGTGACCTACGTCCCTATCCTCTACTACCACTACATACGGATCAATCCGAGTCCCAAAGACCGGCTTGGCTTCAGCCTGTCGACCCCGCCGGCGGCTTTCCGGGCCCAGATGCAGTACCTGGCGGACCACGGGTTCCACGTCATCTCGCTGCACCAGGCGGTGCTGGCCATCAAGAATCACAGCGGCCTCCCGTCGCGACCGGTTGTCCTCACCTTCGATGACGGCTACGCCGACTTCTTCACGACAGCCGTCCCGATCCTGCAGAGCCATGGGTTCACTGCCACCGCCTTCGTGATCAGCGGCCGGATGGGATCGGCCGGATTCATGACGCCGAGCCAGGTGGCGGCCGCCGACGGCCTGGGGTTCACCATCGGCGCTCACACGGTCGACCACGTGGCACTGGCGGCGCAGGCGCCGGCCCGGGCCACCTGGGAGATGAAACAGAGCAAGCTCGCCCTGGAGGGGTTGCTTGGCCACCCGGTGATCGACTTCGCCTACCCCTACGGCAGTTTCAACCAGTACGACATGGCCCAGGCGAAGAGTCTCGGTTTCGAGACGGCGGCCTCAACGATGTACGGCACGGCGCACACGGCCGGTCAGCTCTTCGAGCTGTCACGGATGCGGATCGGCGGCGGCCTGCCACTCCCGTCCTTCGCGGGCATCGTGGGCGGTCCGCCACCGACGGCGGCAGAGCTCCGCGCGCTGTGAGTCGGGACGAGGAGCTCTCACCTAAGGAAGCGGCCCGCCTGCGGGGCCGCGAGCGGAAGGCCCGGCCGCCGAAGATGGTGGTGGACAACGCGGGGGTCAAACGCATCCAGCTTGCACTCCGCGACCGCGCGACCAGCAAGAAGGTAAAGAAGCCCAAACAGTAAAGTTAGACCGTGACGCCGATTCGCAAAGCCGTATTTCCCGCTGCGGGACTCGGCACGCGCTTTCTGCCGGCGACCAAGGCGCAGCCCAAAGAGATGCTGCCGATCGTCGACAAACCCATCATCCAGTACGGCGTCGAGGAGGCGGTCGCCGCCGGCATCGACCAGATCATCGTCGTCACCGGCCGCGACAAGCGCGCCATCGTCGACCACTTCGATATCTCCTTCGAGCTCGAGCACTACCTCAAAGATCGCGGTAAGACCCGCGAGCTACAGGTGGTCCGCAAAATCTCGGACATGGTCGACATCACCTACATCCATCAGAAGGAGCCGCTGGGGCTCGGCCACGCGGTGCTGATGGCGAAGGACGTGGTCGGCAACGAGCCATTCGCCGTCTTCCTCGCCGATGACATCATCCGCTCGCAGACTCCGGCGATCAAACAGATGATCGATGTCTACGCCCAGCAGCAGGCCTCGGTCCTGGCGCTCCAGCGGGTCGACGACGACCAGGTCTCGCGCTACGGGGTGGTCAAGGTTTCCCGGAGCGACGGCCGCATCCACGAGGTGGTCGACATGGTGGAAAAGCCCGAGCCCGGAAAGGCTCCGTCGAACCTCGCCATCCTCGGCCGCTACGTGCTCAAGCCGTCCATCTTCGCCATCCTGGAGACCACCCACGAGGGCGTTGGCGGCGAGATCCAACTCACCGATGCCCTGCGCGCCATGGCTCAGCAGGACAAGATGCTGGGGCTCGAGTTCGAGGGCACCTACCACGACGTGGGCACCGTCAGCGGGTTCCTGAAGACCTCGATTGCCTTCGCCCTGGAGCGCCCCGGGCTGCGGGACGAGTTGCTTCGCTACCTGGCGACCGTCGACGGGCTGAAGCACCCCTCCTAAGCGCTAGGAGAACGGGCGCGAGCGGGCCTATAATGAGGGGTCTGTTGAAAGTCTTTAGCTACGGTTTTGGGTCCAGAGATGGCAGTTTCAGGAAGACGGAGATCCGACGAGGACCGGGTCGTTCGGTATTTGAATACCGAGGGCGACTTCGAGGTCGAGGTGTCGCACACGCTGAACAAGTGGTGCGTCACCGTCTTTCAGCTGCCCTCGAAACAGGTCGTGGCGCAGGACTTTTTCCCCGAGCGGTGGAAGGCGCTGGCGCGGGCGCAGGACTTCGTGCGCATCCTTAACACGCGCAACAAACCCCAACCGGAGACGGACGAAGAGCCCTGATCCGTAACTCGTCGCGGGCCTTCTGGCTCCATGAATGGGGTGCGCTTGCCTTCGTGGTGACAGTCATCATTGGCCTGATCGTGGTGCCTGCCGCGCTCCTGCTGGCGGGCGGCAGCAAGGCCACGTCGCCCACTAACCTGGTTCTGTTCTCCCCGCCACCCGCCCCAAGAATTTGCGTTCCGGCGGCGACGCCGACACCGTCCACGTCGGGCACCCCAAAAGCGAGCCCGAGCGCCACCCCGAGCCCGACGCCCTCGGCGAGCCCGTCCGCGACCGCGATCGCCGGCGCGTCCACGACGCCCTGCCCATCGCCGTCTGCGACGGCTTCAACCTCGCCGAGCGCTACCCCGAAAGCCTCAGCCTCGCCTTAAGCCCTCCGCCGCGTCGGATCATCAAGGCGGGCGTGTGGTCGCGCTTCGTCGGCCAGACGATGCGTCCCTCTCTCGCGAAGGCAAGCCGCGATGAGCTGCAGCTTCTGCGGGAACTGATCGAAGCTGGCAAGGTTACGCCGGTCATCGACCGGACGTATCCGCTCAGTGAATCAGCGGACGCCATCCGCGATCTCGAAACCGGGCACGCTCGAGGAAGGGTGGTCATCTCCGTGTCGGACAGCCTTGCCTGAGGCTTACGCGTCGCGATCGGCGTCGCCCAACACGATCGAGCCGTTGCGCGGCACGATCTGGGTGCGGCGCAGTTCGAGCTCGGCCATGACGCGGCTATTGTCGAGGACCGCCAGCACGATGTTGTCGCGCAGGGCGAGCTCCCCGATCCGCACGCAG
>JALYYE010000266.1 GCA_030946735.1 Candidatus Dormiibacterota bacterium | reverse complement strand
AGGAGACCGCACAAGCTCGATCGGTCATCAAGAGCCTGCAGGAGAACTACCAGGTCCTGCCCGCCGCCGGTGGGACACGGGACAAGGTGCAACACAACCAGATGGTGGGTGGCATCGCCAAGGACGGCAAGCTCGTGCACGAAAATCTCCTCGACGCGCTGAAGAGCCTCCCGCGGCATAGATAATGCCGGTAATGGCACGAGCGTTAAATAGAGCGGCGGCGAGCTGCCCTTTCGGGCAGTGGACCGTGCCCTGTCGTGCGCCTTAGCGAGCCTATCGCGTTGGCGACGGTTTGGTCAGGCTTAAATGGAAGCCGTGGGTGCCCTGGCATTGCGACAGCTCGATCAGATGCTCGAGTCGCGGGCGTTGGGTCACGCGGGCTCCAGCCGGCGGCGTCCCCACTCCGGCACCGAGACCAGCCTGCAAGCCGCGATCCTGGGATTGCAACGGACCGCCGGCAACCAGGCGGTCGCGTCGCTGATCGGGCTGCAGCGCTGCGGCCCGACGCCGTGCGACTGCAACCACGAGGACCGCGAGGCCGCCCGAGTGCAACGGGACGAGGCCGATGGCGGTGATGTACCGGTCCGAATGGGAACGACCTGTCGCGTCTTCACCAGCTTTGCGGACGACTTCCTTGGAACCGCACCCAGGTCATCGTTCGCCGCGATGACGTCGTTCAATTTCGTGGAGCGCAACGGCAGGGTCGCCGTCGACGAAGACAAGGCGGGCTCGTGGGTGAACAAGCGGACGGTGGCCGTTAACGGCCGTCCCGCCTCCACGACCAGCGCCGTCCACGATTGTCAGCGGGGGATGAGCAGGAAAAACGCGACAGACTGGACGTGGACGCCATCGGCGAGCTGTCCCGCCTCGGCGGACATTCGGAGTTCGGCCACGGCAAACAGTCGGGACGAGTGCGAGACCGTCATCGGCGCCCAGGTCGATACCGACGATCAGGCGGACATGGCCCGATTACTGAAGCACGAGCAGTACCACATGAACCTCGCCTGCGCACTGGCCTCACTGGGGAACGACCGGATCGCCTCGGGCGCCGCCGTCGCCGGCATCCTCAGGAAGGTGATTGCCGCCAGCCGCCGCGAGCAGCGCGCCTATGACAACGACACCAAACACGGGTGTGATTCAGGGGCGCAAGGCAGCTGGGAAGCGAACATCGACGGCGGGAGTGTGAAGTTCCCTTAGCGGCAGCCGCCCGCGGCGGTGACGTCGTCGGACCCGACCTGGGCCAGCTTCTTGATGCCGGTCGCCGGCGTGTAGAGGGAGAGGCTGCCGCCGGTATCGCCAAACCAGATGCCGTGGGTGTCGGTTACCGGGTGAACGACGTTGCTCACCGAGGGGAGCGCGGAGCCGGGTGCGGGTTGGAGGATGGTCGCGGAGTTGGCTGCCGTGATCAGGAGAAGTTGCGGCGCTTGACTCTTCGCGACCTGAAGGATTGGATGACCGGAACCGTCAGCCCCGACGACGAAGAACTCGACGTCCGTCCGCTTGTACCACGACACGATCGCGCCCGTCTTGAGGTCCATTCGCAGCAGCCGGCTGCCCGGGCCGGGACCGTGGCCGGTCAATGCGTCCGAGGTGCCCCAGGCGCCGCCACCGCTGATGTATTGCCAGCTATGGGAGGAATCGATCTGCTTGACGGAGCCGTTGGATGGGTCGAGCAGCCAGAGGCCGACCGTTCCGGCCGGGCCGTTGGGCTGCGCCTCGACATAGACGCCCTCGGTCTCGTAGTCCACGGCGACCCACGAACTGTCGGGTGGGGGTGTCCCGGGATTGAAGGCATGATTGGTGCCGGAGGGCAGGTCGACGACATGGATCGGGCTGTTATCGGCGGCCGGCAGGTCCGCGTAGGTATAGTGCTTGCCGTCCGGGGAGAGGTCATCTCGCGGGACCGGCACCCAGCGCTCAACCGCCTTGTCGTAGCTCTTCGACAGCGGGAAGCTCGAGCCGTGCGGCAGGCTGGTGTTGGCGCTCGGGTCGACCTTGTAGGTGCCGCCCGGGAACGTCACCCAGCCGGCATCGTTGTCGGTGACGACCGGGATTTTGCAGGTCATGACCTGAGCCGTGGGCGCTGCCGCGGT
>JALYYE010000253.1 GCA_030946735.1 Candidatus Dormiibacterota bacterium | reverse complement strand
GCGACCAATGCCGAGGGACCGGATCAGCCGGGCGTCGAACGCGACCTGATGCGTGATGTGCGGACCCTCGGAGGTGACGATTCATAGGATTATCCACTGCTACTGACGGCAGGAGCGCGCAGGGCCGAGGAACTGCCCCCCAGCCAAACGCCTATCGTCTGACGTTGGGCTGCGCCGCGGCGACCTGTGCGCTGGCCCCCGCCTATACCATTCGGTGGCACATCGGCTTTTACCCGACCACCCTCCTGGAAGCCGCCATCCTCGTCACGATTGCCGCCTTTATCGTCGAGAGCCTGCCACGGCGGCCGATCTTCTCCCGCACCAGGCTCGACATCCCGATTCTTCTCTTCATCCTGGGGGGGGCGATTTCGGTGCTCGTGTCGTCCGATCACCGAGCGGCGCTCGGTCTCTATCGAGCCTATTTCCTCGAGCCGGCGGCCTTCTTCTATGTGCTCATCGCCGTCATCACCACGCCACGCCGAGCCAGCCTGATTCTTGCCGGATTTGGGGTTGCGCTCACCGTCCTTGCCATCCCCAACATCGAGGTGACGCTCAGGGCGGCACAGGACCACACCCTGAATGTGCTGGGGACGCCACCGGTCGTGATTTACACCGTGTCCAACGCGGTCGCGTTGTTCGAGGTGCCGGTGATCGCAGTTGCGGCCGCGGTGATGTTGTATGGCACGACCTGGTTCGAGCGTTCCATCGGCGCGTTCATCGTCGGACTCGGGACCCTGTCCGTGCTGCTGACCTTTTCGCGCGGGGCCTACCTGGCGCTGTTTGTGGTGGCCATCGTGCTGGCGCTGACGCACCGGCTACGAGTCCTCCTTCTCCTTCTCGTCGTCGTCGCCATCGTTGTCGCGCTGCGCCTTCCCGGCGTGACCCGGCGTGTGGCTCAGGAGTTGAGTCTCAGCGATCCGCGGAACTCGCTCTTTCCTCGTTTCCAGTTGTGGGGCGTCACCATGCGGATGCTCGCCCACCATCCGATTTTCGGCTCCGGCCTTGCCGGCTTTGCGAACGCCATCAATCCCTACCGCAATGGCTACATCGAGCAGCAGATTTATCCCCACAACATCCTGCTGAACTTCTGGACCGAGACCGGCATCCTGGGCGTGGTCGCCTTCGGCTGGTTGATGGTGCAGACCTTCATGGCGACGCTCGCCGGCTGGATCCACGGATCCCGGGCCTGGCGTCCGTACCAGCTGGGCGTGCTGCTCTTCCTCGTGGCGGTCCTCGCCCACGGCCTGGTGGACGTTCCCTTCTTCAAAAACGACCTGAGCCTCCAGTTCTGGGTCTTCCTGGGCCTGGCCGCAGCCGCCAGCCGCTGGGACCCAGCGCTGACAAGCAGCTGAGGGCGGCTTCGTTATACGGGGAATGACCGAGGCCGAACCGCCAAACGGCGACTACACCGTGGTGGTCCGGGACAGCCAGTCGGCCATCCTGGCCAGCGCCGAGCGCATCACGGTGGTCGGCCGGTGGGTGGTGCTCGCCGCCGCCGTCATCCTCAACCACTTCGGCAACAGGAATTCCCAGCCGTCCGTCCTGGTCGTCGATACCATCCTCTTCGCTTGGGGCCTTGTCAACCTGGTGGTCTCGGTTGTCCTGGTGCGGGGATACAAACCCGGCCGCTGGTTTGGCTTTCTCACCACCGGGATCGACCTCCTGGTCGCGACCAGCATTCTCTATTTCTCTGGCGGCTACGGCGCGCCAACCGATTTCTCATTGCTCTTCTACCTGCTGATCATCGCCTCGGCGGTTCGGCTCGGGCTGCCGGGCGCGCTCGCGACGGCGATCGTCGTGGCGCTGCTCTACGTCGTGATCGGAGGACTGACCGGCTTCGCCACGGTGTCGCCGCCGCCCGGCTTCGTCATCGGTCGCGTTTTCCTCTTCCTCTTCGTCGCGCTGGTCGCCGGCCTGCTCGTCGGTGATGTGCGGAGCCGGCTGGA
Organism: Candidatus Dormiibacterota bacterium; assembly: GCA_030946735.1. Lineage (GTDB taxonomy): Bacteria > Chloroflexota > Dormibacteria > CF-121 > CF-121 > CF-13. The sequence goes on along the minus strand of JALYYE010000253.1, from coordinate 329 downwards.
TCGGGCCCTGCGCACGGCGATCGAGCGCGCCACCCAGCTCGATGAGACCCGCCGCCGCGAGGCCTTGGAAAAAGAGCGGGTCGAGCGATTGGAAGAGATCGACAAGGTCCGCTCCGATTTCATCTCGATGGTGGCGCACGAGCTGCAGACGCCGCTGGCGAGCATCAAGACGCAGTCGGAAACCCTGTTGACCCAGCAGCATCGGCTCGACCAGGAAACGCGCAGCGCATTGGTGGACGGGATTCACCGCAGCGCCGCCAGCCTGACCGACCTGGTGCAGGACTTCGCCGCCGTCAACCGGATCGAGAACAATCAGTTCAGCTACCACT
>JALYYE010000250.1 GCA_030946735.1 Candidatus Dormiibacterota bacterium | reverse complement strand
GCCTGATCGATGTGCAGGCCTGGCCGGACGACAACTACAAGGGCCGTCTCCAGGAGGTAACCCAGGAGCGGTTCCTCTCCACCCCGCAGTACGACATCGTCGGTGCCTCCGGCCCGGGGCATCGGCGAGAATACACGGCCGAGGTGAGCTTCGGCGACGGCGTCAGCGGAAAGGGACGGGGGCGGACCAAACGCGATGCCGAGCAGATGGCCGCGCGCGAAGCGCTGGCGGCCCTTGGGGCGCTCGACAACCCGCCAGCGCAGGACGAAGTACTGGAGGCGGTGGCAGCCCACGAAGCGCGCCGCACGCCGGCGACCCAGCCAACCAACTGATGACGTTGGGCGTTTAGCGAGCCTTTTCGATTTCGGCGACGCGGGCCTGGACCATCTTCGTCACGAGCCGGTAGGGAAGGGGTTTGTCCGCGGGGAACTGGATCGTGCCCTTGCTCTGCAGATAGTTCTTTAGTTCGGCGGCGTGGGCGTCGGTGACATGGCTGCCAAACCCGTAGAGGGCGTAATGGGCCTTCCAGTAGCCGAAGAAGACGACGGGCTTCTGTTGGAGTTTGTAGCCGACGATGCCGTAGCTCATGCTCTCGGATGCTGTCGGCGCCGCCGCCTTGATTATCTGGCGGAGCTTCTTCAGCGTCGCTTGCTTCTCCTTCGGTGCCTTAGCCAGGTAGTCGTCGACGGTCTTCATGACCCGCTCGCATCCACAACGCAGAAGCGATTGCCTTCCGGGTCAGCGAGGATGACGTAGTCGGCGTCTGGTGGTCGCTTGCTCCAAGGGACCTCAGTGGCCCCCAAGGCTTTGAGGCGCGTCACCTCAGCCGTCTGATCCTCCGCGTACAAGTCGAGGTGTATGCGAGGCGGCAACTGGGCCGTCGAGTGGACGCGGTCGAGGGAGAGGTTAGGCCCCGCGCCGTCCCGAGAACGTAGCAGCACGAAATCGTCGCTGTCGCTCTCACGACGGACGTAGTCGAGTGCTTTCTCCCAGAATGCGAGCTGGCGCTGCAAATCGTCGACGCGCAGGACGATTGAACCAATCCGGATCATGCGAGCCACTGTACACGGCGGCGCACTCCACCTGGATTTCCGAGGTTAATGACGTCCAAACCGTGCAAATGCTAGAGTTTTGGCATGGCTTCCTACAAGATCGGCGAGGTGGCAGAGCTGCTTGGCGTCAGCGTCGACAGCGTCCGCCGGCTGGCGGACAGCGGCAAGCTGGCGACCATCCGAACCGCTGGCGGCCAGCGCGTCGTTGACGGACGGCAGCTGGCACGGTTCATGGCCACGTTACCGGCTGACCAAAAATCAGAGACGACTGTCGGCCGTTCCGCCCGCAATCATTTTCCGGGCATCGTTACGCGCGTACTCAAAGACCGTGTGATGGCGCAGGTCGAGCTGCAAGCAGGCCCTCATCGGATTGTGTCGTTGATCTCCCGGGAAGCGGTCGATGAACTTGGTCTCGCGCCCGGTGTGCGCGCGGTCGCCGTTGTGAAGGCGACCAATGTCATCGTCGAGCTTCAAACCAAGTAGCCCGCGGATGCGAGTGCGGTTGATCGCGATCCTGACCACGGTGGCCGCCCTATGCTCCGCATGCGGCCAGAGCGCACCAGCCGCCGTTACGGCGTCGCCCTTGAGCGGTTCGATCACGGTCTTTGCCGCGGCCTCGCTGAACGCCGGGTTCAAGGCGGCCGGCGCGAACTTTGAGAAGGCACACCCGGGCACGACGATCGATTTCAACTTCGCCGGCTCGCCGACGTTGGTCGCCCAGATTCAGCAGGGCGCGACCGGCGATGTGTTCGCATCGGCCGACCAGTCCAATATGCAGAAGCTTATTGATGCCGGCCTGGTCGGCACGCCCACCGTGTTCGCCCGCAATAAACTGGCCATCGTCGTCGCAGCCGGCAACCCGAAGCGCATCAACAGTCTGGCGGATCTCGGGCGCGCGGGCCTCCTCGTGGTCCTCTGCGGGTCGACTGTCCCCTGCGGTCGTTACGGGGCGCAGGCCCTCGCCAAGGCCGGTGTGAAGGTCACGCCCGCGAGCCTGGAAACGGATGTGAAGTCGGTGGTGACCAAAGTCGCTCTGGGCGAGGCCGACGCGGGGATCGTCTACGTAACAGACATCAAGGCTGCGGGACGCGCGGTCGCCGGCATTCCCATCGCGGATGGTCAAAATGTCGTGGCGGACTATCCTGTTGCGGCCCTCAAAGCCACGCAGAACGGCGCCCTGGCGAAGGCCTTCATCGGCTACCTCCTGTCGGCGGATGGCCAAAACACGCTGGCGAGCTTCGGCTTCACCAGCCCCTGAGTCGCCGCGACCGTCCAGCGTCCCTCTGCCGCTCGTCGTGCTGGCAGCCGCTGGAGCGGCCTTCTTCGTCTTGCCCCTGATCGGTCTGCTCCTCCGGGCGCCGTGGGGGACGGCCTGGCACGAACTGACCTCGACAGAGGCTCTGCTGGCGCTCCGTCTCTCGTTCGTCGCCTCGCTTTCCGCGACCGGTCTGGCGCTCATCTTCGGAGTTCCCCTCGCGTGGATCTATGCCCGATCGACGTTCCCCGGGCGAAATGTCCTCCGAGCGCTCACCGTCCTACCGATGGTCCTGCCTCCGGTCGTCGGTGGTGTCGCTCTTCTCTTCGCCTTCGGTCGGCGCGGCATCCTGGGTCAGTGGCTCGACCAGGCGTTTGGGATTCACCTCCCGTTTAGCACCGCCGGCGCCATCATCGCGGAGACCTTCGTGGCGATGCCCTTCCTCATCATCACGGTCGAATCCGGCTTGAACTCCATGGACCGGCGATTCGAGGACGCCGCCAGGACCTTGGGCGCCCGCCCATGGACCGTGATGTGGCGCGTGACGCTGCCACTGGTGCGGCCTTCATTGATCGCCGGCGCGGTCCTCTGTTGGGCCCGTGCGCTCGGGGAGTTCGGTGCCACGATCACGTTTGCCGGGAATTTCCCGGGCCGGACGCAGACGATGCCGCTGGCCGTGTACCTCGCCTTGGAGACCAACCCGGACGCCGCCATTGTGCTCAGCCTCGTGCTGCTCGCGGTCTCGCTGGCGGTCTTGGTCGGCCTCCGCGATCGCTGGCTGGGAGCGTCATGACGCTGGAGGCGCGAATGCAGGCCCGCGTCGGTGCCTTTGAGCTTGATGTGGAGCTGACGGTTGCCCCCGGCGAGCTGGTCGCCGTGCTGGGGCCGAACGGGGCGGGGAAGACGTCGCTGCTCAGAGTCCTCGCCGGTCTGCTTCCGCTCAGCGCCGGGCGCGTCACGCTGGATGGGGTCGTACTGGAAGACCCAGCGGTGGGGATCCAGGTGCCGTCCGAGCGACGGCCTATCGGCGTGGTCTTCCAGGACTATCTGCTGTTTCCGCATTTGTCAGTCCTTGAGAACGTCGCCTTTGGGCTGCGAGCGCGGGGAATGGCGCACGCGGCTGCCATCGCCCAGGCCGCGAGCTGGCTGGACCGAGTGGGCTTGCCGGTGGATAGCGGCCGCAAGCCGGCATCTCTCTCCGGTGGGCAGGCCCAGCGAGTCGCGTTGGCCCGAGTGCTGGCGACCAACCCTGCATTGCTGCTGCTCGACGAACCGATGGCGGCGTTGGATGCCAGCACACGGGTAGAGTTCCGCCGCGATCTTCGACGACACCTCGAGTCCTTTCAAGGTGTGCGGTTGCTGGTGACGCATGACCCGGTGGAGGCGATGGCGATGGCCGACCGCCTCGTTGTGCTCGAGCACGGACGCGTGCTGCAATCGGGCACGCCCGCTGAGGTCACGGCGCGCCCGCGCTCGCGGTACGTCGCCGACCTGGTCGGTGTCAACCTCTTTCGCGGTCGATCCAGCAAGGATGTGATTACCCTCGCGGACGGCGGATCGCTGACGACGGCAGGTACCGCCGACGGCGAAGTGTTTGCGGTGGTGCATCCGCGCACCGTCGCGCTCTATCGCACCCGCCCGGATGGCACGCCGCGCAATGTTTGGGAAGGACGAGCGGTCGACCTGGACCTGGAGGGCGATCGCGTCCGCGTGCGCCTTGCCGGCTCGCCATCGATTGTGGCCGAGGTCACGCCGGCAGCAGTCCGGGAACTCGGGCTCGATCGCGGTGATCGGGTTTGGATCGGCGTCAAGGCGACCGAGATAAACGTGTACCGCGCGTAATAACGCCTACATTCAATTTGTAGGTCCATTCCTGACGGCGAGCCGCCAACCGTTGTGGAGCTGGCCGCGCCGTGGGCCCACAGGCGTTCATCAGTCAGTATTCCGCCGCGCCCACACGAGCGTGACCTGCCGGCTGACGTCGTCGCAACGCTCCTCACCGAAGGAGGCGCCTTTCGCCTCGACGCTGAGAGCCTAAATCGACACACCCAGGGGTCGTCATGAGCGGCGCGACTTCGTTGACGGCATTGCCTTCTGGCATGGGCGCATGCTCTAATACTCGGCGTGACCCGCGCCGTGGTCCATGCTTACGTTTCTGATGGGCGCGAAAGCTCAGCCATGCCTATTACTGCATAGCCTGTGTACTTGAAGTCGCTGCAGCTGCAAGGGTTCAAGACCTTTGCGCGCCGCACCGAGCTGCCCTTCAGCCGCGGCATCACGGCCATCGTCGGTCCCAACGGCAGCGGCAAGTCCAACCTCGTCGATGCCATGCGCTGGGCGCTCGGTGAGCGCAACGCTCGCGGGTTACGCGGCCAGCGGATGGAGGATGTGATCTATTCCGGGGGCCCTGGCAAATCGGCGGTCGGCATGGCCGAAGTCACCCTCACCATCGACAACGCCGACCAAAGGCTCAACGTCGAGTTCAATGAAATCGAAGTCTCTCGCCGTCTCTATCGCTCGGGTGAGAGCGAGTACCTGATCAACGGAGCCCGTGCGCGGTTGAGAGACATCGACGCGCTGCTGGCCAGCACCGGCCTGCGTCAGGACGGTTATGCCATAACGGCTCAGAACGACATCGACTTCGTCATCCAGGCGGCACCGGGACTCCGCCGCGAGCTGATCGAGGAGGCGGCCGGCGTCCGGCGGCTGCGCGACCAGCGCCAGGAGGCAATCAACCGCCTGGCGGATGCGGATCGCGACATGCGGCGGGCGCGCGACATTCTCAACGAGCTCAGTCCTCGTGCCGAGGAGCTTCGGCTGCAGGCCGCCTCTGCGGAGGAATACCGCAAAGTCGCGGACGCGCTGAAAGCCTTGCAGGGCAGCCTGGCTCGCGACAGCTGGCGGAAGGCGATGGTCCAATTGCGCAAAGCGCTGGCACGTCAGCAGGCGGCTGACCACAAGCGGGTGGCGGCCGCGCAAACCGTCACGGAGTTCGAACCGCGGTACGCGGAGGATCGTTCGGCGCTGCTCGCCGCGCGCGAGGCGCGCTGGCGTCACCAGGAAGCGGTCGCGGACGTGCGGCTTCGACTTGCCGAGAGCCAGCACCAGGCGCGCATCGCCCAGGAGCGCAACGCCGCTGCCGTCCAGGCGCTGGACGCCCTGCAGAGCGAGCTCCAGCGGTTAAATGCCTCGGAGCAGGCCGGCAGCCGTGTCGTGGATGAGTTGGCTGCTGCGGCCGAGAGTGCCCGCGCGGAGTTGGAGGCGGCAAACATCGCCCTCGAGGCCGCCTCCGAGGCCGAGCGTGCAGCCCGCGACGGGCAGGTGGCGCTCGACGCGGATCGTCTCGCGCGCCAGCAACAGCGTCACGAGAGACAGCGAGAAACGGCATCTATCGAGGCCGAGCTTCGCCAACTGGAAGGTCGGCGTCAATTCTTGACCGAGCAGCAACAGCAGGCTCGCACCCAGCTCGAGGCCTGGTCCGTGCGCCACGGGGCTCTCAGTGACGAGTTCGACCGGCGGAGTCGTACCGCCGAGGCAGCCGGTGGCGAACTACGGGCTGTCAGCGAGGCGGCAGCTCTGCTCGAGCAGCAGCTGGCCGAGGCAGACGCCTCGCTCGAAGCGGCGCGCAAGGGGATCGTGGAGCACGAGGCGGCGCTGCGCGCGGTCGAGGCAGAACTTGGCGCGCTGCGGACGCTCCTGGACGGGGCCCAGCGCCGCGGGCCGCTGCGGATCGACCGCCATTGGGAACGCCTCCTCGAGCTGATCGAGGTCGAGCCCGAGCACCGGGTTGCCGTCGAGGCGGGGCTCGAGGGATGGCTGCATGGGTGGGTCGCGCCCAGCCGGGATGGGATTGCTAGTGCCGCGTCGGCCGTGGCCGCGGCTGAGGATGCGCGCGAGACCCTCCTCTATGTGCCGGGAGATACATCATCGTCGGCTATCCCCGATGGGCTGCTGTCCGTCATCGACCTGGTCCGGGCCCCCGAGCATGTGCGGCGGCTGGTTGCCCACCTGCTTCGCGGCGTCGTGCTGGTGGCGGATCGGTCGGAAGCGGCTCGCATCGTCGAGCAGCATGGCGATCTGCGAGCGGTCACTCCCGCAGGTGAGATCATCACCGCCGTTTCCTATCGCGGCGGAAAAGCTGCGGACCCGGTGCTCGAGGTCCAGGCCAGGATCCGGGAGGCAGAAGACGCGCTGGGCCGGGAGCGTCAAGCTGCGCTGGCGGCCGCCGAGGAGGTGGAGGGCCTGGCCATCGCCCGAGCCGATGTCAGCGCCGAGCGTCAGACCACCCTGACCCGGGTGGACCAGGCACGGACGGCCGCGGCCCAGGCGGCCGGAGCACTGGCTGCCGCGACCGAGGCGCTCCAGCGGGAGTCCCCGCAGGAAGCCCAACTGCGCCAACAGCTCATCCGAGTTGGCGCGCTGTTGGAGCAGGCCGAGCAGGCGCAAGTCGACACCCTGGGGCGCCAGCGCGCCCTGGGCGAAGCTGAGCAGTCAGCCGACCAGGAAATCGCGGAGCAGGATCAACGGGCGCTTGATGCGGCGTCTACGCTTCGCGGGCTGGTGGAGCGCCGCCAGGAGTCGGAGCTGCGGGCCGCGCTGGCCCGCCAGCGGTCGGATGACCTGGGTCGCCAGCTCGAGCGAGCTCAGCAGGTGCTCCGTTCGCACGGGGATGAGCTGGCCCAGCGGCGCCCCGCGGAGGCCGAGCTGGCGGTGCAACCGGCCCTGATCAATGAGGAACGCCGGCAGTGGGTGGAGACCTACGAGGCACTCCGCGCGGAACTCGCCACGCTGGAATCCACGCATCTCCCCGACGGCGAAATGCTCGACGCGTTGGAGGCGCAGGTTCGCGAGGATGAGCAGCGCAACGTCACGCTGCAAGTCGAGCTCGCCCACGCCGACGATGCGTGGACCGCATCGGTCGCCGACCGCGAGGCGGCGCAGGCCGAAGTGGAGCGCTGTGCCCAGGCGCTGCGCGAGGGTGGCCAGGAAATCGAGGACGACACCGAGGCGATCGAGGAGGTCGACTGGCAGAAGACCGAGCGAGAGGTTTCCCGCCTGCAGCGCCGCCTCGATGCCATGGGAGCCGTGAACCTGCTCGCGCCGGAAGAGTACGCGCAGGTGCGCGACCGCTGCGAAAGCCTCGCTGCCCAGCTCGGCGATCTGGAGGCCGCCTCGGCGCAACTCAACGAGCTCCGGCAACGGCTCGAAGATGAGATCGATACCCGGTTTCGCACCGTCTTCCAGTCGGTAGCGGTCAACTTTCAGGAATTCTTTGCCGAGCTCTTCGAGGGCGGCCGGGCGACGCTGCGTGTCGAGTCGCAAGAGGAAGGCAACCCGCTCGACGATGGCGTCGAGATCCTGGCGCAGACCCCCGGCAAGCGGCTGCAGCCACTGACCCTGCTGTCCGGTGGCGAGCGGGCACTGACGGCCCTGGCGTTCCTCTTCGCGCTGCAGGCCGTGAATCCGAGTCCTTTCTACGTACTCGACGAGGTCGACGCGGCGCTGGACGACGCCAACGTCGTTCGCTTCAACCGTGTGCTGAAACGGCTTGCAGCGGACCAGCAGTTCCTGATCGTCACCCACAACCATTCCACGATGGCGCAGGCCGAGGTGCTCTACGGCGTAACCCTCGGCGAGCACGGGATCTCGCGCATCGTGTCGGTCCGACTCCACCAGGACGCTTTGGTCCCGGTAGGTGAGCGCTCCGCCTAATCCAGATGACAGGGCGCCCCTTGAGCGCCAGGGATTCTGGAAACGCTTTTCGAAGACCCTCGAGGCCGGTCGCCAGAGCTACGTCGCCGACCTCAAGGAAGTCTTCGGTCGCCCGGCACTGGATGCTGCCTTCTGGGATGACCTCGAGGCGACCTTGATCGCCGCTGATGCCGGGGTGCCCCTCACCGAGCGCGTTGTCTCAGACCTGCGGCAGCAGGCGGCGGGCGCCCACCTGCGCTCACCCGCTGACGCGCTGCGGTACCTCAAGGCGGACCTCGCCGGGCAGATGGACGGGCGGCCGCGTGCGCTCAACCTCGATGGAGGGCCGGCCGTCGTCCTCGTAGTGGGCGTCAACGGCTCGGGCAAGACGACGACCATTGGGAAGCTCGCCTACCTGCTGCGCCGTGAAGGCCGCCGCCCGCTGCTGGCTGCGGCCGACACCTTTCGGGCCGCGGCCATCGACCAGCTGCGCCTCTGGGGAGAGCGGGCCGGCGTCGAGGTCGTTGCCCATCAACCGGGGTCCGACCCAGGTGCCGTTGCCTTTGATGCCGTGCAGGCGGCGCGCGCGCGGAGCGCCAGTCCCGTGATCATCGATACCGCCGGCCGGCTGCATACCCGAACGGACTTGATGGAGGAGCTGCGCAAGGTTCGCCGCGTCTTGCAGCGGCTCGATCCAAAGGCCCCCCAGGAGGTGCTCGCGGTGCTCGATGCGCACGTTGGGCAGAATTCCGCGCAGCAAGTCAAGGTATTCCAGGAGGCGATCGGTCTGACCGGGCTGGCCGTCACGAAAATGGATGGCAGCGCTCGGGCGGGCGTTGTGCTTAGTATCGAAGCTGAGTTATCGGTGCCCGTGAAGCTGGTCGGCATCGGCGAGGGCCTCGAGGACCTGAACCGATTCGATCCCGGGCAGTACCTGGACGCGTTATTGCGGATGGAGGAGGCCGGATGAGCCCTGAAGAGAAGTTCACCAAGCTGGTCACGGCGAACGGACTTACGGAGGCGGATGTCTGGAAAGCAGTACTGGAAGCCTCCGGCATTCAGGTCTTCCTGCGCCACGAGGCGATGGCCGCGGTCATTCCCGAAACAGCGGGTGAGATCGCCGCGGTGGACCTCTGGGTGCCCCGTGAGCAGGCGGCCGAGGCCCTTCAGATCCTCCAGGATGAGCGGGTTGAGCCCGCCGAGGGGGACGAGCCGCTCTGACTATCATCATCCTCGGATTGCTGGTGGGCACGATCGGCTTGGTGGCTCTGGGGGCGGTCGTGCTGGGCATGCTGTGGCTGGTGCAATTCGTCCTGCGCAACGAGGAGAAGGGTACCCGGGCCCCTTGAGAGGGGGGCCTATACTGTCAAGGCCAAATGCTTGACAGGGCCGGCCGCCGCCATCGCCAATTGCGCCTGCTCGATCTCTATGGCGCGCTGCTAACCGACCATCAGCGTCGCATTTTGCACTTCGCGTGGGAGCTCGACTGGTCCTACGGCGAGATCGCGGAACGCGAAGGTGTGTCACGAACGGCCGTCTACGACGTGGTCAAGCGGACCACCACGAACCTCGACGAATACGAGCGAAAGCTCGGCCTGGAGCGAGCCCAAGGTGTTTGAGTCCCTGACCGAGCGCCTCGACCAGGCCCTCAAGAAGCTGACCGGCCGGGGCAGGCTGAGTGAGGCCGACGTTGACGCCGGCCTACGGGAGGTCCGACTGGCCCTGCTCGAAGCCGACGTCAACTACAAGGTCGTCAAAGACTTCGTCGCGAACATCCGCGCGCGGGCGGTCGGCGCCGAGGTGATGGACAGCCTCAACCCCGGGCAGCAGCTGGTCAAAATCGTCGACGAGGAAATGGTCCGCCTACTCGGCGAGCGGGTACCCATGACTTACGCCCCCTCCCCGCCCACGGTGATCGTGCTTGCCGGGCTGCAAGGGTCGGGCAAGACGACGACCGCCGGCAAGCTTGCCCTGTTCGTGCGCCGCGAAGGCCACCGGCCGCTGCTGGTCTCGACCGACGTCCGCCGCCCGGCCGCGATGGAGCAGCTCGAAATCCTGGCCAAGAGCATTAACGCCCCGGCTTATGCGCGGCGCGGCACCGATCCCGTCGCGATCGCCCGCGACTCGCTCGCGGAGGCGCGACGCGTGAACGCCGACGTCGTCATCGTGGACACGGCTGGCCGGCTGCAGGTGGACGAGGAGCTGCTCGCGGAGCTGAAGCGGATCACCGCGGCGGTCCCGGCGCAGCACCGGCTGCTGGTGCTCGACGCGATGACGGGCCAGCAGGCGGTTAATGTGACGAATGCTTTCCAGCAGACGATTTCGCTGAGCGGTGCCATCCTGACCAAGATGGACGGCGACGCGCGGGGCGGGGCGGCGCTCTCGCTTCGGGCGGTGACCCAGTGCCCCATCCAGTTCGTCGGCGTCGGCGAAAAGCTGACCGATCTTGAGATCTTTTACCCGGATCGGATGGCGTCGCGGATTCTCGGGATGGGCGACGTGCTGACGCTTATCGAGAAAGCGCAGGACCACGTCGACCCTTCGCAGGCGAAGGAGATGGAGAAGAAGCTGCGCGCCGGCAAACTCACGCTCGCCGATTTCATGGAACAGGTGAAACAGGTGAAGAAGATGGGCCCGCTCGAGGGGATCATCGGCATGCTGCCGGGTGCCGGCAAGATCAAAAACCTGGCCGGCGCGCTGCCCAACGATGACCAGTTGAAGGAGATGGAGGCGATCATCCTATCGATGACGCCGGCCGAGCGCGAGCGACCCGAGGTGATCGACGGCAGCCGCCGTCGCCGCATTGCGCGCGGCGCCGGTACCGACATCGCGGCCGTCAATCGGCTGCTCAAGGGTTTTCAACAGATGCAGCAGATGATGAAACAGATGGGGAAGGGAAAGCGAATCAAGGGATTACCCATGGATCCCGCTCAACTTTTGAAAGGCTAGGAGGTCTCAAGTTGTCGGTAAAAATTCGACTTCGGCGGATCGGCGCAAAGAAGCACCCGTTCTATCGCCTGGTGGTAGCGGATACCCGCTCACCGCGCGACGGCAAGTTCATCGAGATCCTGGGCACCTACGATCCGATGACGGAGCCCGTGAAGCTCAACCTTGACGAGGACAAGATCAAAGCCTGGCTGAAGAAGGGGGCGCTGCCGTCCGACACCGCGCGGGCGTTCTTGATCGGTCGCGGACTGCTGCCCAAGGAGTCGGCGAAGAAGCGGCCGACCAAGCCGACGAAAGCGGAAGCGGCCGCCGCCGCCGCCAAAGCCGGCGCATCGGAGTCCGGCGCACCGGCTGCCGCCGCGACGCCGGGGGCCTAGCAATGCACGACTACACCGACCTGGTCAGCTACATCATCAAGGCGATGGTGTCGAAGCCGGAAGATGTCAAGGTGGCGATGGTCGAAGGTGAGCGCACCAACCGGGTCGAGGTGACGCTGGCCAATGACGACGTCGGCAAGGTGATCGGCCGCGGCGGGCGGAACATCGATGCCATCCGCGCGGTGGTGCGGGCGGCCGCCCTCAAGAACCACGATCGGGTGATGGTCGAGATCGTGTGACCGACGAACCGCAGCCCGATCTTCGGATCGGGCGCGTACTCAAGGCGCACGGCGTCAAAGGAGCCGTGCGCATCGAACTCTTGACCGACTTTCCTGATCGCTTCGCGGCCGGGCGCCAGGTCCTCGTGGCGGGGCGACAGCTGAGAGTCGCCCGCTCGGAAGAACTCGATGGCACCATGCTGGTCACCTTCGAGGGAATCGACGATCGGACCGCCGCGGAGCAACTGGCCGGCGCCTACTTCACCGTCCCCCTTGGCGAGGCGCGGGCGTTGCCCGCCGATCAGTACTACCACTTCCAACTCGTCGGCCTGACGGTGTTTGACATCCGTCAGGCCCGCGAGCTCGGACGCGTGGCGGAGGTTCTGACCTACGCCGCCAACGACGTCCTGAGGGTGACGGACGGAGACCACGAGATCTTGATCCCGATGATTCGCAGTGTCGTTCGCTCCATCGCGCCCTCGGAGGGGACGATTACGGTCGACCTCCCGGAGGAAATCCGGACGTGATCATCGAGGTGTTGACGCTATTTCCCGATATGTTCCCGGGCCCCCTCAATGCTGGAGTGACCGGACGGGGGATCGCCGCCGGACTCGTCACCCTGAAAGTCCACAACCTGCGCGACTTCACACACGACCGGCACCGGCAAGTGGATGACGTTCCGTATGGAGGCGGCGCTGGCATGGTGTTGAAGCCGGAACCAATCTTCGAAGGGGTGCGGGCGCGCGCCGGCAAGGGGCCGGTCATTTTGCTCACGCCCCAGGGCGAACTGCTCAACCAGGGCTTGGTTCGCTCACTCGCGAGCCACGATGACCTCTACTTGATCTGCGGCCGGTATGAGGGCGTAGACGAGCGGGTCGCCAGCCATTTGGTTGACAAGGAAATCTCGATTGGGGACTACGTGCTGACGGGAGGCGAGCTCCCTGCCATGGTTCTGATCGATTCGGTCAGCCGTTTGGTGGCGGGCGTGCTGGGATCGGAGGAATCACCCAGGGATGAATCGTTCGACCAGCATCTCCTCGAGTATCCTCACTACACCCGGCCGGCGGAGTTTGAAGGCCATCCCGTCCCCGAGGTGTTGCGCTCAGGTCACCATGGGGAGATCGAGCGCTGGCGCCGCGCCCAGGCAACCGAGCGGACCCGCCGTCGCCGTCCCGACCTGCTCGACCACAAAGGGTAGCGGCGGGTCCGGGGTGATATCCTTGTACGCCGTGTCCAACGTCATCGACCTGCTTGAAGCGGAGTCCCAGCGCAAGAACGTTCCGACGTTGATCCCGGGCGACACAGTGAAGGTGCACGCCAAGGTGGTCGAGGGCACCCGCGAGCGGATCCAGATCTTCGAAGGCATCGTCATCGGCTGCCGGGGCAGCGGTACCAAGGAGGCCTTTACCGTTCGCCGGATCGCTCATGGCGTCGGGGTGGAACGCAGCTTCCTCTTGCATTCGCCACGCATCGACAAGATCGACGTCGTCCGGCATGGCAAAGTGCGCCGGGCGAAGCTGTACTACCTACGCGGAAGAGTCGGAAAGAGCGCACGCATCCGGGAGAAGCG
>JALYYE010000380.1 GCA_030946735.1 Candidatus Dormiibacterota bacterium | reverse complement strand
GACTGCGTTGATGGCCTGGTCCTGCGCGACCTGGTTCCGTGAACCCTGTCAGGTCCGGAAGGAAGCAGCAGTAAGCGGGGTGCCGGGGGCGCCGCAGCCCACCGGGCCTGAGTGGTCCGCGTTGCGTCCCCGGGCGGCGTTACAACGAGGAGGGGTGCGCGGTCATTAACCATGAGCCCATCTCAGCCGGAGTTCGGGTATCGGCTCACGGCTGCCGGTGCCCTGCTGATCCACTGGCGCGGGCGGGAGGTCCGCCGGTTGGCCGGAGCCAAGGCCGCAGCACTCGCCGCATCGCTCGCGAACGCGACGCCCGATGACGCGCAACAACTGCTGGCCCGCGCGACGGGAAACTTCAAGCGCGGCAACGAGCGGCGCGACCGATGAGTTTTCCCGTGGTGAGGGTCTAAACAGCATGCCCACTTCAACACGACTCATCGACAGGAGACTTGACATGCCGCTGGAGAACAAGGCCGACGGGAGGTGGCTGGCGCTGCTCATCTTGTGCGCCGGCTTCCTGATGATCGTTCTCGACATGACCATCGTCAATGTGGCGCTGCCATCCATCAAGATCGACCTCGGGTTCTCGCAAGCCGGCCTGGCATGGGTCGTCAACGCCTACCTGATCGCCTACGCGGGCCTCTTGCTGCTGGCCGGCCGCCTCGGCGATCTTATCGGTCGTAAGCGCATATTCCTGATCGGACTCGTCATGTTCACGGCCGCCTCCGTGCTGTGTGGGCTGTCCATCAGCCAGCCGATGCTGATTGCGGCTCGGTTCCTGCAGGGCATTGGCGGTGCGGTGAGCTCCGCTGTCATCCTGGGCATGGTCGTCATGATGTTCCCCGAGCCGGCGGAACGGGCCCGGGCGATCGGTGTTTTCAGTTTCGTGGCCTCCGCGGGCGCATCTATCGGCCTCCTCGCCGGCGGCATCATCACGCAGGCGGTCAGCTGGCACTGGATCTTCTTCGTCAACCTCCCGATCGGCGTCGTCATCGCCGTACTGGCTGCGCGGTTGCTCGCGTCCGACCGCGGCCTCGGGCTAGACGAGGGAGCAGACATCCTCGGTGCATTGCTAGTCACCGCCGGCTTGATGCTCGGCGTCTACGCCATCGTGCAGTCGGCGGACTACGGCCTGGTCTCAACGCATACCCTCGGGTTTGGCGCGGTTGCCGTGATCCTGCTTGCCGCGTTCGCTATCCGGCAAGCGAAGGGCCGCAACCCGCTGCTCCCGCTCCGACTGTTCCTGGTGCCGAACGTCTCCGTGGCCAACGTGATTCAGGCCCTCGGTGGGGTGGCCATGTTCGGGTTCTTCTTCTTCAGCTCGCTTTACATGCAGCGCGTGCTTGGCTACGGCCCGCTCACGATTGGGCTCGCCTTCCTGCCAGTCGCCGTCCTGATGGGCACGCTCTCGATCGCCGTCACTGACCGGTTGATCATGCGATTCGGAGCGCGCAAGGTGTTGCTCGTCGGGTTCGCTTTGATCAGCGTCGCCCTCCTGCTGGCGGCGCGCGGACCGGTCAGTGGCGACTATCTGCGCGACTGGTTTCCGGTCATGGCCCTGCTCGGAATTGGTGGGGGCCTGGCCTTCCCATCGTTGGCGGTCGTGGCGATGGCTGGGGCTTCGCCCAGCGATGCCGGGCTCGCCTCGGGCCTGTTGAACACGACAGGCCAGGTCGGGGCCGCCCTCGGCCTGGCAGTGCTTGCCACCGTCTCGACGAATCGGAGCAGTGCGCTGATGGCGCAGGGCCATGGTCTTGTCGCAGCTCTGAGCGAGGGCTATCACCTGGCCTGGGCAGTCGGCGCGGGGCTCGCCATCGCGTCGATCGTGATTGCGGCGACTCTGCTTAAGTCCAATACCACCGGCAACGGCGATGGTGCAATCGAGGAAGAGGAAGAGGAGGCGTCCGCCTGAGGCGACGAAGCCGGCGTTCAGCTGTCGCGCGAAGCTATGGCACCATGCGTACATGACTCCGGTCGCGCGTCGATCGATGAGCGGTGTGCTGCTGGGCCTGATCGGCGTTTCACTTGCAGGTACCGCCGACGTTGCGGAGTTCCTGGTGACTCGGGCCGCCATGTTCCGGGAAGCGCCCGGCCGCGCCGCCGGCTCAGTCCTGGGGCTCACACTCTGGGTTGCGTTGCTGGGAGTGGCAACCGCGCGCCATTTGCGCGGTGAGCGACGCGGCTCGCGCGCATTGACACTCGGGCTTGCGGGGCTGCTCGCTGCCGGCAACGTTGGTTTGACCGCCATACACGTGAAGGCGGGTATTGGTGGTTTGCGATCCGCGGTGGGTGGTGTTCTGGGCGTGCTCGCGCTGATTTTCGCGACCGCGAGCCGAAAGTCGTAGGAATTCGACTGAGGTTGACGGAGGCGGTCTAGAGGTCTACCGTCAGGTGTAGGCAGCCAAACGGCAGAGTTCCAGGAGGATCAGCGCCATGCCGGTCTATGAGTTCAGTTGCTCGAAGTGCGGCGAGCGATTCGAGGTGATGGGCAGCTACGCCGAGCGGGAGAAAGAGCATGCCTGCCCGAAATGTGGAAGTACCGAGGTGAAGCAGGCCATCTCGCTATTCTCCGCGGCGCCGCCTCGTTCGTATTAAGCGGCTCGGCGCGAGGTCGACCGGTGGAGCGCGGATTGGAAGGCGGCGGCGGCGCCCGCCGTCGGAATCCGATAGGGCGTCCATCGATTGACCCGCTGCGGATTGAGCGTGGTCGTGAACAGGAGATAGGCGCCTTTCCCCGTAGCCAACTTCGCGAAGTCGGTCGACGGCATGAACCAGCTCCACGGATGCCATGCCGCGCCTTCGCGCTCGTAATGCTGGATCAGGATGTAATGACGAGGGTGAGGGAAGAACGTCGCGGCGTGGATGTTGGCCTGGATCAGGTGAGAGGAGTTGGTCGCCGCCGATCCATGGATGGCGATCGACGCCCATCGTCCGCCTTCCTTCGAGAAGCCGAGCCGATGGCGGCCAACGTTTTCCGGAGCAGTCGCCATCAAGACCTCGTCGCCTGAGGCCGCTTCCAGGAAGGCCGCATCGAAGTGCCGCTCGAAGAAGGCGCCCGTCTCGATCGGGTTCGGCGAAAGTTTGACAGCCGGTGATTTCGGGGGCAGGACCGACCACCGCCGAGCCGCAGCCAGCTCGCGGACGGCCACCTGGTACTTCGCTGCGCGATCGCGGGCCAAGCCCGAGCGGTTTGCGGTGAAGAGCCAGCGTGGCCCACGGTGCCGCGCGTCGCCGGCCGGCGTGCAAACGTCCGCGAGCTTCTCGCTGGGCACGAGCCACGCCGGCTCGATGAGTTCGCGAGTCGGTAGGTGGA
>JALYYE010000226.1 GCA_030946735.1 Candidatus Dormiibacterota bacterium | reverse complement strand
GGGAGAGCAGGCGGAGGGTGAGCAAGAGAGAGATCAGAAGGATGATCGCGGCGCCGATGGCGGCAGCATGTTCGCCGGCTACGTCGTACATGACGCCAGGGTAGAAGGGGGCGATAAGAACGACGTAAGGTCAGCTGGCGAGGGGGAGGCTCACCGTGAAGGTGCAGCCGGGCCCGCTATTGTTTCGGACGCTGATGGTGCCATGGTGCTCCTCCACGATCCAGCGGGCGATCGATAGCCCGAGTCCGGCCCCCCTGTTCGACCGGGCTGGGTTGGCCTGGTAGAAACGCTCGAAGATTCGCCCCAGATCGTCCGCGGAGACCCCGACGCCATCGTCGGCGACGGTCAGCACCACCGTCGAATCGTGCTGCCGAAGCCCGACTTCGACCGAGCCCCCCGGTTTCGTGAACTTCGCCGCGTTGTCGACCAGTATCCATAGGAGCTGGATCATGGCGTCCGCGTCGCCCGCGATGGTTGCGTCGGTCAGCCCCACGTTATGGAAATGCCGGTCCCCGTGAATCGCCTGTGCCTGCCGGCAGACGGAGTCGATCAGCGGCCGCAATGGAAGCAAGGCCATCTCGAGATGCTGCCCGGCATCCGCCTGGGCGAGCGTGAGCAGGTGCTCCACCAACCGGCTCATCCGCTCGCTCTCGCTGGCGATGTCACGCGCGGCGTCGGCGCGAACATCCTCGGTCACAGTCGGGCCCTGGGCCAGCAAGTCCGCATTGCCGCGGATGGTCGTCAGCGGCGTCCGGAGCTCGTGCGACGCATCCGCCACAAAGCGGCGCTGGGCCTCGAGCGCGACGGTGAGCTGCTGGTTGGCCGCCTCAACCTGACCCAGCATCCTGTTGAAGCTCTCGCTGAGGAGGCCGATCTCGTCCCGCCGTTTGGCGGCAGGGAGTCGTCGCTTCAAGTCGCGCGTTGTGGCGATCGAGTTGGCGGTCTCGACCACGGACTTGAGCGGCCGGAGGGCTCGCCCCGTGATCAGCCAGCCGGCGAGGAACGCAGCCAGCAGGGTCGGAATCGACGAGATGATGAGGAAGCCTCGCAAGCCCTTGCGGTTCTCGGATTGGATGCTGGTGGGCTGGCCGGTGACGACGAAGCCGCGCAAGCCCAGGTCGGTGCGGGCCCATGGCCTGGCGAACAGCCGCAGCTGCGGGGACCCGGGGGCGTCGACGGTCTCCAGCGCGCCGGAGTTGGCTGCGACATCGAGCAGACTCGCCGGAACGGCCGGGGCCGCGCTCCCAACCCGACCGGTGCTCGATAGGACCACGCCGGACGAGGTCAACACTTCCGTGAACAGGTCGGTGCGGTGCTGCAGGTCTTCCGCGCCGCTGAGCGATGGTCTGGCCGTGCCGATGAGCTCGAGCTCGCCAGGCGGGGCCGTGCGGATCGACGAGACGGCATCGGCCGCGCGTTGCTTCAGCGCGTCGTCCTGGGTCGTCGCCTGGCTGCTCGCCGCGAGCTCGTAGACGAGCCAGCCAAAGGCAAGGAGGGTCAGCGCAATCAGGGCCGCGCCGAAGAACGTCAGTCGAAGACGGAACGACACCTCACGCCTCGCGCAAGCTGTAGCCGAAGCCTCGGACCGTCTGGATCAGCGACGGCTCGCCCTCGCCGTCCAGCTTCGCCCGTAGGTACCCCACGTACACCGCCACCACGTTGTCGCTGGTATCCTCACCGGCCCAGACGGCTCCCAGGAGTTGGTCTCGAGTCAGCACCTGGCGAGGGTGCCGCATGAAGTGCGCGAGCAGCGCGAACTCGCGGGCCGTGAGCGGGATCACCCGTTGGCCGCGGCGGACCTCGCGGGTTTCGATTTCCAGGTTCAGATCCGCAAACTGGAGGAGCGTGGGGGATGGCGGTGTGCGCCGCAGCAACGCGCGGACACGGGCCAACAGCTCCGCATAGGCGAACGGTTTGACCAGGTAGTCGTCGGCGCCGGTGTCGAGGCCGCGGACGCGATCGGCGGTCCCGCTGCGCGCGGTGAGCATCAGGATGGGCAGGTTGGTGTCTGCCCGCAACTGCCGGCAGACCTCAAGTCCATCGATGCCGGGCATCATGAGGTCAAGCACCACCAGGTCGGGCCGGTGGGCACGCGCTTGCTCCACCGCCTGCGCGCCGCCGAGGGCCACGTCGACCTCGTAGCCTTCGGGACGGAGGACACGCTGGACGGTGGTCGCGACCATCGGGTCGTCATCGACCACCAGGATCCGGCGGGCGCCAGCGCTCACGTCCATATATCGTCCTCGCTCTTTGTAAGGATGCTGTAAGGCGTCAATTGGTTGACATCGATTGGTCGCAGTGGTATAGTCGGTGTCGACTAAGCGATGAAGACTAAGCGAGAACTCCCACGGACCCCACTGGCGCTGGCTGTCATGACCCTCCTGATGGAGCGCCCGATGCATCCCTACGAGATGAAATTGAAGATGAAGGAGCGCGGCCACGACCAGGTCATCAGGCTGAAGGGCGGGTCGATCTACGACACCGTCGAACGTCTAGAAGAGGGTGGATTCATCACATCGCAGGCGCCCAGCCGAGAGGGGCGCCGGCCGGAGCGCACGGTTTACGCCATAACCGAGACCGGCCGGGAGGAGATCACGGCCTGGATGCGCGAGATGCTGGCGCAGCCGGTGAACGACTACCCGCAGTTTGCGGCGGCGCTCGCCTTCCTCGCGGTGCTTGATAAGGACGAGGTCGTCCGTCTCCTCCGGGCGAGGACCGCGCTCCTGGAAAGCCAGATTTCCAGGAGCGAGAAAGGGCTGGAGAACCTCCAGAAGACCCAGGGCATCCCCCGCCTGTTTCTCGTGGAAGCGGAGTACGGCGTCGTCATCAACCGCGCCGAGCTGGAGTGGGTTCGCAGCCTCATCCGCGACATCGAGGATGCCAAGCTGTGGATCACGCACGAGGAGATGCATGCGGTTGAAGCGCAACTTGGAAACCAAGGAGGAGGTGATAACCGATGAATAACAACGACCTCCGACGAAGTGTTCTGACCACTCCGTCAGAGGTCGTGTTCCTCAAGCCGGCCTTTAGCAGGACCGCCGCTCAAGGGCGCGCACCCCGAGTATAGCGGCGTCAATTCCAAGGAGGGTTAACATCACCATGTCCAAAACCGTTCGGCCGTCGGCGCCCTGGCTGGCACTGGCGGTGCTCGCGCTGGGTCTCTTCATGACTCTGCTCGACCTGACCATCGTCAACGTCGCGATCCCAAGCATCGTCGATGACCTGCATGCATCGCTCGACCAGATCCTGTGGGTGCTCAACGGCTACAGCCTGATGTACGCCGTGCTCTTGATCACCTCCGGACGGCTGGGCGACATCTTCGGGCCGCGAAACATGTTCATGTTCGGGGTCATCGTCTTTACCGTGGCCTCGGCGCTCAGCGGTCTCGCCCAGGACCCAACCCAACTGATCCTTGCCCGCGGCTTCCAGGGTCTCGGGGCGGCCATTCTGGCCCCCCAGGGGTTGCCGATCATGACCACGATCTTTCCGCCCGAGCGGCGCGGCGGCGTCTTCGCCATCTACGGCGGACTGGCCGGCCTGGCGGTGCTTGCTGGCCCAATCGTCGGCGGCTTCATCGTCACCAACTTCGGGTGGCGGTGGATCTTCTATGTCAACCTGCCCGTCGGCGTGCTGATCGTGGCGGCGGCGCTGGCGCTGGTGCCTGATCTGCGTCCGGGGCAGCGGCACCGCCTCGACTTCGTTGGTGTCGCGCTGGCGACGGCGGGGCTCTTCGGCGTCGTCTTCGGCCTGATCGAGGGGCAGCGCTACAACTGGGGGACGGTCTGGTCCGGCATCACGATCCCCGAGATCATCGCCGCCGGTCTCGTCGTCCTCGCGATCTTTTTGATCATCCAGTGGCGTCGCCAGGACCGCGAACCGCTCCTGCCGTTCGCGGTCTTCAAGGATCGCAATTACACGATCATGACGCTGGTCCTGATGGCGATGGGGTTCGCCATGGTCGGCGTCTTCCTGCCGATCACGATCTATTTCCAGTCGGTGCTCGGGCTGAGCGCCTTCGATGCCGGAATCGCGACCGCGCCCATGCCGCTGGTCATGATGCTCTTCTCGGGTGTGGTGGCTCCCCTGGCCGCCCGCTTCGGGAAATACATCCTGATGGCCGGGCTGACCCTGTTCGCAATCGGGATGGCCTATATCGCCTGGCGGGTGCAGGTGGACTCCAATCGCTGGAGCTTCGTGCCGGGGCTGGTCCTCGGTGGCCTGGGACTTGCGGGCGTGTGGACGCCCGTCTACAGCCTGGCGACGCGTGATCTGCAGCCGCGGCTTGCCGGCGTTGCGTCCGGGGTGTTGAACACGGTGCAGGAGCTCGGCACCGTAATCGGAAGTGCCGCCATCGGTGCGGTGCTGCAGAACCGGCTTGCCACCGGCCTGCGAGAACACGCCGTGAGCTCCTCCTTGCAGCTGCCGGACGCGTTCCGCGCTCGCTTCGTCGATGGCTTCAGCCAAGCGGCGAGCCAGGGTCTTCAGGTCGGGCGCGGCCAGACGGGCGGCAGCCTGCAGCTGCCCGCCGGTATTCCGGCGCAAATCGTGCAACAGCTCGAGCGCCTGGCCCACGCGGTCTTTACCCAGTCGTTCGTCGACGCCATGCGCCCGAGCATGGCGCTGGCGATCGCCGTCGTCCTGGTCGCCGCCGTTGGCGTCAGTGGGGTTCGCGCTCGCGTCGCGCGCGCCCAGCCGGCGGCGGGGGACCAGGCTTACCGGGAAGCTGCGCCGGTCGCGTAGGAGAGGTGGGCGCCGCCGGGCGGCGCCCACCGTCACCGGGTCCCCATCAATTACGGGTTACCCCCGGTGTCTTGTGCTATGTGCTTCTGGGGTTCCGTCTGCGGTCACGGACCGGCTTGGCCTGACCGTGGGCGGCCACACGCTTCCCCTCCTGGCTGAGGTCGGTTTGGTACTGGCGTTCGGTTTTGTCATGCTCGGGATCGCCATCTGGATTCTGCGCCGGCCCGCCTGAGTCTTCATCCGACCCGGCATGCGAGAATGCAGGCAGGTCTCGACAGGAGCAGGAGGGCAGGGGATGGCACCGACGCACACGAGGCGACGTCGCTGGTTGGCGGCGCTGGGCGGGTCGATCATGGTCGCGGCACTGCTCGGCTCGCTGCCGCTTGAGGCGGCGGCCGCCGATCTCCGGCAGGGCTCCGACGTCACCATCGGTCCCGGTGAGACAGTCAACGACGA
>JALYYE010000207.1 GCA_030946735.1 Candidatus Dormiibacterota bacterium | reverse complement strand
TAGTCGCAGGCGTGTAATCCCTCGTCGACATGGTCGAGGAAATACGGGCCGGTCAGCCGCTTTCCCATCAGCCGTCCCTGGAGGTCGGCGATCGCGATGATGATGGTGTCGACCTCGCCGGCCTTGGTCTGGCGGACCAGCTCCTCGAGCGTGAGCTTGGCGGTCTTCTCCTGACGTCGCGACTGTCCGTTGGTGCGGTCGGCTCGCGTGGTGGTCGATCGTTCGCGCGTCGGGCTGCCTGTGCGCGCCATGTCGAATCCCTCCTGCTTACTCGAGACTGACGAAGACGTTCTTGACTTCCGTATAGAGCTGGAGCGCGTGCATGCCCAGCTCGCGGCCGATGCCGCTGCGCTTGTAGCCGCCGAAGGGCGCCTCCTGGTGAACGCTGCGGCTGCTGTTGATGCTGAGCACCCCGGTCTTGACGCCCCGGGCGAGCCGCAGCGCGCGGCCGATGTCGCGGGTCCAGATCGAACCGGAAAGCCCGTAGGGCGTATCGTTGACCAAGCGCAGGACCTCGTCCTCATCGCTGAACGGAATGATGGTCAGCACCGGGCCAAAGATCTCCTCCTGCGCGATCCGCATCCCATTATCGGCGCGGTCGAAGACGGTCGGCTCGAGAAAGCTGCCAGCCGCCAGCGGGCCGCCCGGCGCCGATCCACCCGCCAGCAAACGGGCGCCTTCCTGCCGGCCCAGCTGGATGTAGCTCTGCACGCGCTCTCGTTGCTTCATCGAGATCAGGGGACCGACCTCAGTTTGCACATCGAGTGGGTCGCCGATCGTCAATTTCCGGGAGCCGGCGGCGACCCGCTGATCGAACTCCTCCGCGATCGAGCGATGGACAAAGGCGCGGCTGCGCGCGCAGCAGTCCTGGCCGGCGTTGCCGAACACACTGTTGACGGCGGCGGGCGCGGCCTTCTCCAGATCCGCGTCCGCAAAGATGATGTTGGGAGATTTTCCTCCCAGCTCAAGCGACACGCGTGTGATGTTGGGTGCCGCCTGCTGCAGGATGCTGACGCCGGTCAGGGTCTCGCCCGTAAAGGCAATCTTGTCCACCCCGGGGTGGCCGGCCAGGGCGTTGCCGGTGCTGCTACCCGGTCCCGTGATCACGTTGAGCACCCCTTCCGGCAGTCCCGCCTCCAGGGCGATCCGTCCCAGCTCGAGGGCGGTAAGTGGCGTATAACTCGCTGGCTTCAAGATAGCGGCGTTCCCGGCAGCCAGCGCCGGTGCCACCTTCCAGGAGGCGATCGTCAGCGGAAAATTCCAGGGCACGATCAGCGCCACCACGCCCACCGGCTCGCGCAGGGTGAAGTCGAGGCCCGGTGCGGTCACCGGGATGGTCTCGCCCAAGATCCGGGTCGCGGCGCCGGCGTAGTACTCGAAGCATTGGGCTGCTCCCAGCACCTCGTCGCGGGCATCGCGGATCGGCTTGCCGGCGTTGCGTGCCTCGAGCATCGCCAGCTGGTCGACTTCCAAGCGGATCAGCTCGGCGATCTTGTAGAGCACCTTCGCCCGGGCGCTGGCCGGCGCCTCACTCCACGCTCCGCTGTCGAACGCCGCCCGTGCCGCGCTGACGGCGGCGTCGACGTCCGCCGGTGAGGCGACCGCGGCCGTCGCCATCACCTTGGAGGTAGCGGGTTCGACGATCTCGAAGCTCTTCTCCTCCTGCCCGCGGCGCCAGGCTCCGCCGATCAGCAACCGGCCGGGGCTGTCCACCGTCACCATCAGAAGTAGTTCGAGGTGATGCCGCCGTCGACCACGAGGGCGGCACCGTTGGTCCAGCTGGACTCGTCGGAAGCGAGATAGACGGCCAGCGACACGACGTCCTCGGCGCGGCCGAATCGGCCCATTGGAATCCGGTTGAGCCGGACGCGTTTCTTGTGTTCATCCTGAAGCAGGTCGCGCATTAGTGGCGTCTCGATCGGTCCCGGACAGATCGCATTGGTGCGAATTCCCTTCGGCCCGAACTGCACGGCCAGCGACTTCGTCAAGGCGATGACCGCGCCCTTGCTGGCGGTGTAAGCATCTTGTGGCACGGTGCACCCCACCAGGGCGACGAAGGAGGCGATGTTGATCACGGAGCCGCCGCCGGCCTTGATCAGCTCCGGGATGCCGTGCTTGCAGCAAAAGGCCAGGCCCTTGACGTTGATGGCCATCGTCCGATCCCAGATCGCGTCGGTGGTCGTGAGCACCGACTCGTCGGCTTCATCGAAGATGCCGGCATTGTTATAGAGCACGTCGAGCTTGCCGAAGCGACCTACCGCCGTCTCGACGAAGACCGCGACGTCAGCATCACGCGTCACGTCTCCAATCACTGCCACCGCTTGCCCGTGCAAATTGGCGACGGTCTCATGGACCGCTTTGTCGTTGACGTCCGCGGCGAC
>JALYYE010000194.1 GCA_030946735.1 Candidatus Dormiibacterota bacterium | reverse complement strand
CAGTCAGGCTTCGCCGTCCTCGTCTGGCCGCCCGATGTCGCCAGCGCCCGACCTCGCTACCCGGATCCCGGCTGGGCGAAGCGCTAGACCCCGTCCGCGATCGGCACCGCCAGCCGGTACGCCAGATGCGGCTGCGGGAACCCCTTCAGCGTCAGCGAGGCTTCAATGGGGCTGACCCCCTGCTCTTCGAGCCAATGTCGCGCCCGACGATACGCCTCCTCGCTCAGAATGACCTCTCCTCGTTGCGCCTGAGCCTGCAGTCGGGCGGCGAGGTTGATCGTTTCACCCACCGCGGTCAACGGTGAGCCTTCGCTGAGCTGTCCGACCACGGCCGGCCCGACCGCAACGCCCACGCCGACCGGCAGGCCGATGAAGCCCGCCTTGTCGCGAATGGCAAGCGCGGCCTCCACCGCCTGGATACAGTGGTCGAGCTTGGCCCCGGTGACGTTGAAGATGGCCAACACCGCGTCGCCCGCATATCGATCCACCAACCCTTGGTGCCGGTGGATCTCCTGCTCGGCCCAGCGGTAGAAGGTCGCCACCCGGTCCGCCAGTTCGTGCGGCGGCTCCTGGATCGTGATGGCCGTGAAGCCGCGGATATCGATCGACATGACGGTCACGAGTCGCTCGGTCGGCTGGCGCCCCTCACCGCCGAGCTCGATGGCCGGGTCGGCCGCAGACGGCGGACTTGGTGCCAACGCTGGGACCGCCACCCCAAGCTGAGCCAGCCCCTCTGCGGCGAGGCGAGCCTCCAGCAGATGACCCCTTTCGCGGGCGGCGAGCAAGACGATGCGCAACTCGCGTTCTGCACCATCGCGATCGCCTGACGCGATCAACGCCGCGGCGAAGGCCCGTCGTGTCGGCCACTCCTCGTCCGCATACTCCGCACCGGCGAGGGCCGCGACTGCCTCCTCCAGGGTTTCGCGCGCTTTGGCGACATCCCCCTCCGCCAGCGAGAGGCGTCCGCGCGATCGTAGGAGCAGCGGGTGGCGGCCGAAGAGGCCGGAGTGCGCGATGGCGAGCAGCCGCCGAGTTGTCGGGACGTCATCGGCGCGCAGCAGGACGTCGACCGTGCGGTCGAGCAGGTAGATCTCGGTGTTCCGAACTGGATCCGCCTCAACCATCCGCACTACCTGTTGGGCCAGCTCCTTGGCGGCCGCGACATTTCCTCCAACCAGGTGGAGCCACATGCTTGTGTAGATGAATCCCATCACTTCCTGCGTTTCAGCGGTGGCCGGCTTCGACGGAATAACCCGCCAGGCTTCGTCGAGCTGGTCGAGGGCGGCGAGGGTATGGGCCACGTCGAGCCGCATCCGGTGGGCAAGCAGTGTGTCCTCAACGTCCTCGGCCCGAGCCACCGCGGCTTCGAGCAGACGCCGGGCCCTTGCCGGCTCGCCCCGGGCTCGCATCGCAACGAACCCTTCCAGTTGAAGCAGGCCGCTGTCACGCGAACGTACCGTCCCTGAAAGGTGCTGTAACCACTCCAGGCGCTCGAGCGCCGCGCGCCCACGCGCCCAGTGCAGTTGGGCGGAGATCGCATTGTAAAGCGCCACCGCCGCGATCCAGTCATAGCCGGCCGCGACCGCCTCGCGGTAGCTCTGGTCGAGCGCGCGCAGGCCGTCGTCCACCTGCCCCACGGACTGCAGACTGTCCCCAAGATAGATGTACGCATGGATCCTCGGCGCATCCGCGCCAACGGCCGTTGCGATTCGGATCGCGTCCCTCGCCAGCTGCAGTGCCGGTTCGTGCTGCTTGTCGAAGGTGTGGAGGCTGGCAAGCCGGACGTAGGCATGCGCCAGGTCTTCGCTCGGCCCCTGCGACTCGAGCGCGGCACGGGCCGCCTCGAATTCTTGCCGAGCGAGGTCCGGTCGTGATCGCAGCCAGTGGCAGCGGCCCAGCCAGATGCGATAGCCTGCGGCGAGACGCACCTCGCCGCACTCATCGAGAATCGCAATCCCTTCGGCCAGATAGCGTTGGGCGTGACGGGTCTCACCCGCGAAGAACTGCACCCTGCCCAGACGGGATAAAAGCTGACCACGCACGCACCGCTCGCCGGTGTGGTCGAGCAGCCGCTCGTAGAGGTGAACCGCCTCGGCGTAGCCTTTGCGCGACTCCGCGTCGGCTGCCGCTCGAAGGACCACCGGGATCGCTTCCTGCCAGCGGGCCGCGGCCATTAGATGAGAGGCCAGCTCCATGGCGTTGGCGGCGGGTTGGTCGCGTAGCTGATCGGCAGCCCGGGCGTGGAGCCGTTCCAGCTCGGGCGCAATCATGTCATCGAGGATCGCCTCGCGAGTCAGGGCATGACGGAACGAATATCGACCATCGGGCTCCTCCTGCGCCAACTGCTGTTCAACAAAGGCGCGCAGGGCGGCGCGCACCGTCGTCTCGGACTCTGCGGATATACCGATTAGCATCCGGTAGTCGAACCATCGCCCAAGGACCGCGGCAGCTCGCAGAATGCTGGCCTGCTGTTCCGGGAGTCGGTCGACCCGAAGGAGGATCGTCTCCTTGACGGTCGCCGGCAACTTGAGATGGCCGATCGCCTTTCGGTCCCACCCCTGTGCCGTCTTGAAGATGTCACCCTGGTCGAGTGCCGCCTTCAGGAACTCCTCGAGCACGAACGGGTTCCCCTCGGTGCGGGCATACAGGAAATCACGGAGCTCTTCTTCGACGGGCGCTCCCTCGAAGATCGCGCTGGTCATCCTGCCAACCCCGGCTGGATCGAGCGGTGGCAACTGGACGATCTCGATGGTGCCCGCTCGCTGCCAGGCCTGAACAAGCGGCTGAAGCGGATGGCGCCGATGGAGTTCGTCGCTGCGATAGGTCCCGATGATGAGGATTCGCGAGCGGCGAACGCGACGGGCGAGGTAGTCCAGCAACTCGCGGGTGGAGGCATCAGCCCAATGCAGGTCTTCCAGGATCAGCAGGAGCCCACGCTGCTCGGCTGCCATTTGCAGCAGGCTGAGGAGCGCCTCGTAGAGGCGCATTCGCGCCTGCCCGGGGTCTCCGATTTCGACCGGCGAGGTGGGTTCGAGCTGGGGAAAGAGGTGCCCCAATTGACGGCGGGTCGCGGGGCCGAGTCGAGTCTCGATCCGCTCGCCATCAGGGCTTGCCAGGTAATTGCCGATTCCCTCGACGAATGGCAAATAGGGCAGCGTCAGATCGGCTTCGGAGCACGACCCGCTCACGACCGCCGTGCCTGCGCGAGCTGCGCTAACCCGCAGGGCATTGACGAGGCGTGTCTTGCCGACTCCCGCCTCGCCGGCGATAACCACCACTTGCCCTCGGCCTCGGTTCGACGCGATGAGGGCATCCTCGAGGAGATCCAACTCGCGCTCGCGACCGACGAGGACGGGGCAAAGCGCCCGTTCCATGGGCACTCATCTTAATTGCGTGACGGGACCTATCAGGCTTTCGAATCGAAAGTCGGATCGCCGTTGGCGTTCATTTCTCGTTCCAGCTGGGCGAGGCCCATGGGTCCGAGGTTGAGCGCGCGCGTATGGAACGTCTTCAGGTCAAAACTCTTGCCCGCGCGCTCGCGTGCCCGCTCTCGGACGGCGAGCCAGGCTCGCTCGCCCACCTTGTAACAAATCGCCTGTCCCGGCCAGCCCAGGTAGCGATCGACCTCGCTGCGCAGGAACTCTGCGGGCTCATGGGCATGCTCGATGGCGAACGGCAGCATCAACTCCGGCGACCACGTTTCAGCCGGGTGGTAGCCCTCGTTCGCAGGGATTTTGAGTCCGACGTGCACGCCGATGTCCACGATGACACGCATGGCGCGGAAGGCCTGTGCGCGGAGCATCCCCAACTCGTAGTCCGGGTTCTGCAGGTAACCCAACTCCCCCATCAGGCGCTCGGCGTACAGAGCCCAGCCCTCGGAGTAACCAGGGACGAATGCCGCCATTCGCTGGAAACGGTTGAGAGAGCCGGCCATGAAGATCAGCTGCGCCAGCTGAAGATGGTGGCCTGGCACACCCTCGTGGTAGGCGGTGGAGACTTCGCCCCACAGGGGGAACCGCGTCTTTCCCATTGTGGGATACCAGGTCCTCCCCGGCCGCTTGAAGTCCTCTGACGGCCGCGTGTAATACATCGCCGCCGCGCCGCCCGGCGGCGCGATCATCGCCTCGACGCGCTTGACGGGCTCCGCGATATCGAAGTGCGTGCCACCCAGCTCGGCGATCGTGCGATCCATCAGCTCCTGGAGCCAGTTGCGGAACGGGTCGACGCCGTCGATCGAACGCGCCGGGTCGGTCTCCAGGAGGTGGACCACCGCGGGCAACGGTTCGCCGGGCAGGATCCGCCGGGCCACGGCTGCCATCCGTTCCTCGATTCGGTGGAGCTCGTCCCAACCCCAGCGGTAGGTCTCATCCAGGTCAATGGCCGTTCCCAGAAACGCCCGCGCCCAGAGCTGGTATCGCTCGGACCCCACGGCGTCCCGCTCGGCCGCTCGTGGCGCGTAGTCCTCGAGGAGAAAACGCGTGGCCCGCGCGTAGGCCTCCGAGGCGTGAAGTGCTGCCGCGCTCAGCCGGCGCTCGAGCGACGAGTTCGGTACGCCGACGCCGTCGTACTTGGAGGCCAGGGTCTGGAAGAATGGCGGCGTCTTTTTCTGTCCGCTCCAGGTTGCACCCTGATCGGCGCAGACGAGCGCCTGGCGTCGTGCGGCCAGGATCTTGCGGCCCTGTCCCTCGCGCAAGGCCGCCTCGAAACTCGCCAGCGCCTGCGGCACCCGCTCCATGCGAGTCGCGATGACTTGCCAGTCCGCTTCGGTCGCGGTGGCCATCAGATCGAAGACCTGCCGGATGCCCTGAAAGGGACTGCCGATGATCCGCAGATCCCGGAGGCGCTCGCCCGCCTCGGCCTGGTCGATGGCGACCTGCAACCGTTCGCGCATGCCCTCCGCCGCGATCCGGTCGCGCCCAGCGGCTGAGCGAAGCCCCGACAGTTCTTGGAGCGTCGCCCGGTCGAGCGCGGTCCGGGCCGCCTGGCCGTCCGGCGAGTAGTCGGTCATTTCGGCCTCGTGACCCGTAACGCCGCGCGATGTCGCAAGGATTGGGTCCAGCGCGGACGACTCATCGACGTATCGACTCGCCAGACGGTCAACGGCGGAGACCGAGTCGGGCTTATTGATCGGCAAGCAACTGCGCGAGGTGAGCCATCACCCGCACGCCTGAACCGGTCGGTCCCTTCGGCACGGTCTTCAACTCCGACGAATCCTGCCAGGCGCTGCCCGCGATATCGAGGTGCACCCAGGGGCGGCCATCGACGAACTCCCGGAGGAACAGCGCCGCTGTGGTCGCACCGGCCCAGGGCACCGTTGAGTTCTTGATGTCCGCGATTTCGCTGTCGATCAATCCGTCGTAATCCGCCCAGGTGGGCAGCTCCCAAAGGCGCTCGCCGGCGAGGTCACCTGCTCGGCGCACGAGATCCATCAAGGCCCGATTGTTCCCGAAGGCGCCGATCGCGAGCGGGCCCAGGGTACGGGCGATCGACCCGGTCAGCGTGGCGATGTCGACGATGTGTGTCGCTCCCTCGTTGACGGCGTAGGTGATCCCATCAGAAAGGATGAGTCGTCCTTCGGCATCGGTGTTGATGATCTCGATCGTCTTGCCGCCCGAGCCCGTCACCACGTCGCCCGGCTTGATCGCCTTGCCCGATGGCATGTTCTCGGTGGCTGGCACGATGCCGATTACATTGGTCTTGGGCTTGAGCTCGGCGATCGCGAGCATAGCGCCAACCACCGCCGCGCCGCCCCCCATGTCCGACTTCATCATCTCCATGTTCT
>JALYYE010000188.1 GCA_030946735.1 Candidatus Dormiibacterota bacterium | reverse complement strand
CATCGATCGACGCCAAGGACCCGTACACCAGCGGTCACTCGCAGTCGGTCGCCAAGCTGGCCGAGGACCTGGGCGACATGCTGCAGCTGTCGGGGGCGCACAAGAACCAGCTGCGCCTGGCCGCGATTCTGCACGACGTGGGCAAAATCGGTGTCGTCGACAAGGTCCTGCTCAAAGAGGGCAAGCTCGATGAGGACGAGAAACTTATCATGCGCATGCACCCCATCCTGGGGGCGCGCATCCTGCAGCCGATCAAAGCCTTCCGGCAGATCTTGAACGTGGTGTTGCATCACCACGAGTGGTACGACGGCAGCGGCTACCCGGACGGCCTGGCGGGTCAGAACATCCCGTTGCACGCGCGCATCGTGTCGGTGTGCGACGCCTATCACGCGATGACGTCGACGCGCCCCTACCGCCAGCGGCGCACACCCGAGTTCGCGCTTGCCCAGCTCGAAGCCGGCAAGGGGACACAGTTCGATCCGATCATCGTCGACTACTTCATCCAGATGATGCGCAAGCGCCAGGCGGAGAACCCGGATGCCCTCGAGGCCGACGTGCACGACGATAACCCGGGCACGCCAGACGTCGCGGCGGCCGCGAGCTAAACGCCGATGGCGCTGGACGCGACCGGCCACCCGATCTCTCGCATCGCGCAGCGCAAGCTCGAGCATTTGCGGCTGTCGCTGGAAGCCTCCGTGCAGTCGACGCGGGGCGCGGGCTTCGACCGCTTCGCCTTCACCCACCAGGCATTGCCCGAGCTGGACCTGGATGCGATCGACACTACGACCAGCTTTCTGGGCAAGCCGCTCAAGCTGCCTTTCCTGATCTCGAGCATGACCGGTGGTGCCCAGGCCGCCGGCGACATCAACCGGCGGCTTGCGCTGGTCGCCCAGACGGTGGGGATCGCCTTCGGCGTCGGCTCCCAGCGAGCCGGGCTGACGCACAAGGACCTGCGCCCCACCTACCAGGTTCGCAGCGTCGCCCCCGACGTCCTGCTCTTCGCCAACCTCGGCGCCGTCCAGCTGAACTACGGCATGCGCAAGGAACAGTGCCTGGAGGCGATCGAGATGATCGGGGCCGACGCCCTGGTGCTGCACCTCAACCCACTGCAGGAAGCACTACAACCGGAGGGCGACCATAACTTCCGAGGACTCATGGAGAAGATCGCCATGCTTTGCGAGGAGCTGCCGGTCCCGGTAATCGTGAAAGAGGTCGGCTGCGGCATCTCGGAACAAACCGCGGCTCGGCTCGCCCAGGCCGGCGTGGCCGCCATCGACGTCGCGGGGCTGGGCGGCACCAGCTTCGCCCGCGTGGAGGCGTTCCGGCGCGAACGGCCTGAGGAAGTCGAGCTCGCCCTGGCGTTCTCCGAGTGGGGAATCCCTACGGCGGAAGCGCTGGTCGCGACGCACCGGGCGGCTCCGCAGCTGCCGCTGATCGCCAGCGGCGGACTGCACCACGGTCTCGATGCGGCCAAGGCCCTCGGATTGGGGGCGGACCTGACCGGCTTCGCCCACGCCGTGCTCGCCGCGGCATCGGAAGGCGAGGAGCCGGTTCGCCGGCTGCTCGACGGCTTCGCCTGGCAGCTGCGGGTCGCCATGTTCTGTGCCGGCGCACCCACCATCGCCGCCCTCAAAACTACGCCGCCGACGGAAGTTGGATGACACGCTCGCCTTTCCACTTATCACGCGGCCTTTCCACACCGGGGCCGCTTATGACCGGGGCTCGCTGTTGAAGACCAAGACGTTCGCCAGCCGCACGGATCGCCTGCAGGCGATGAACCAGGCGCTCGACCGCGAACTCTCGCGCCTTTCGCAGCGAGCCGGCTCGAGTCAGAGCGCTTTGCTGACCGAGATGGTCCAGTACCACCTCGGCCTACGGAAAGCCGGCGACCGCCCGGGCAAGCGCCTGCGGGCGAACATCGCGCTGCTTACCTGCGAGGCGTTTGGGCGACGCTATTCGGATGCGCTCTGGGCAGCCGTCGCCGTAGAACTCGTGCACAATTTCTCGCTGGTATTCGACGACGTTCAGGACCGCGACGAGCTGCGTCGCGGCCGGCCGTCGGTCTGGAAGGTCTGGGGCATGGGGCAGGCGATCAACGCGGGCGCCGCCCTCGAGGCGATGGTCACGCGTGCCGTTGTCGACCTGCTGCCCGCCCGTAATGTCGACCGCACGCGGCCGGCCCTCTCCCTGCTGTCCGAGGCGATGCTCGCGCTCTGCCGCGGCCAGGTGATCGACCTCCAGTTCGAGCAACGCGTCGACGTCTCCGTCGACGAGTACATGGAGATGATCGGCCTCAAGACGGCGGCGCTTTTCGAGTGCGCCGCCCGGCTGGGTGGGCTGGCGGCCGGCGTGGGCGATGCCTCGCTCGACAAGGCCGGCAAGTTCGGCTACCACCTTGGCGTCGCATTCCAGGTGATCGACGACATGCTTGGCGTCTGGGGCTCCACCTCGCAGACCGGCAAGCCGGTCGGCAGTGACCTCAAGAACGGAAAGAAGACGCTCCCCACCCTGGTCGCGCTCAAGGGCGGGGCCGCCGGCAACCGCCGTGTGCTGCGCGCGCTGCTCACCCGAGCCAAGTTCACCGCCGCGGAGATGGAGACGGCCCGCGCCATCATCACCCAGGCCAGCGCCCAGGCGATCTGCCGCCGGCAGGCGGCCGAGCACCTCGCCGAGGCGCGCCTGCAGCTCTTTGGCATGACCGACCGTCCAAACTGGGCCGTTCGGGCCCTCGCCGAGATGGTCACCACCCTGGAGTCGGGACTGGTTTAGGCGGCGTGACCGACGTTCGCGGGGGCATGAAGTCGGCCCCTACTGGCACAATGGTCGGAGGAGGATGGGGTCAGCGGCTATACGAGCGCGTACCCCGAGGGTCGTGACATATCTAGTCTGGGCATTGCTGTTAGTTCTCGCCATCGGGCAGCCGGCCGTCAAGGGCCCGTCGATGGCACCGAGTGAGGTGATCGGCGTGCACGCGGGAACCGAAAACGCGGGCCTGCAGGGGAAGGTCTACGTCGCGCTGGGCGACAGTATCAGTGCCGGGCGCTTCGCGACCGCCCAGGATGGGACCTTTCCCGCGGTGGTTGCGGAGAAGCTCGGGATGAGCCTGAACCTGGTGGCACGCAGCGGCGCGAAGGCTGCCTGGGCGATCCCGCAGCTGGGCGTCGTCACCGCCGCGCATCCGGCGCTGGTCACGATCGAGTTGGGGACCAATGACGTCGGGTTCTCCACACCCGCCGAGGTGTTTGCGAATCAGTACGAGACTATCGTCAGCGCGGTGGCGGGGCCGCAGACGCGCGTGTTGTGTATCGGCAGCTGGCTGCCGGCGCCGAGCTTTGACACGATCATCGCGCAGACGTGCGAGCGGCACGGTGGGACGTTCGTCAGTCTCAATGGGTTCTACGGGGTCAATGACTTCCATGCCCCGGAAGGCGGGTCGAGTTATCTTGGCCGCACCGACTGGTTCCATCCCGGCGACCAGGGACACGCGGCCATGGCTGCCGCCGTCCTTTCCGCGCTCGGTGCCGGACCGGCTCCCGTCGTCGGACCGCTGCCACCCGCACCGAAGATCCCTGACGTCATTCGAACGCATCCCAAGTAGGCGGGCGCGGCCGCGCCAGGCTACGCGTCGAGGACGTCGCCGATCTTGAGCGCCAGGTGCAGGGCGAGCCGGACTTCGGCATTGCGCAGATCGACGCCAAGCAGGTCCTCGATCCGACCCAGTCGATAGAGCACCGTATTGCGATGCAGCTGCAGGCGGTCGGCCGCATCGGTCGGACTGCCGTTGGTCGCGAGGTACGCTCCGAGCGTCTGGAGCAGCACACCGCGCCGGTCCTTTCCGCCCAGCCGGGCTAGCGCATCATCGCGAAACGCGCGCAGCTCCGGTAGTGGCTGCAGCGCATAGAGAAGGCGGTAGAGACCAAGGTTCTTGAAGGCGGTGGCGCTGTCGGGTCCGAACAGGCGGCGGCCCATGGCGAGCGCCTGCTCCGCCTCGCGCGCGCCATTGGCGATTTCGGCGGTTCCGGTGCGGACCGCGCCATAGCCGAGCGCAACCGGGCCGCTGACGAGCCGCGCCGCGCGATGGAGCTGCTCGACGAGGGTCTTGGGTTCCAACGCCCGCCGGCCCGCCAGGCTGACCAGCGCCAGCGTCGAATCGCCGCGCTCGCGGACCAGCGCGCTACTCCTCATGGTGGCGAGGAGACGCTCCCAGGCCGCGCGAACCTTCGGCGCCCGACCACGGTCGGCGGGCTCGGCGGCGATGACGAGGTAGGGAGCATCGACATCGAAGCCTTTTCGCTTCGCCCGTTCGCGAGCCGCCTGATGCGAGCCGGGTCGTCCCGCCGTCAAGACGTCGAGCAGCTCCTCCTCGACTTCGTCGCGGGCGTCGTGCGCAGCGCGAGCCCGAACCAACTCGATGGCGCAGGCATGGGCGGCACGCCCTACTGCCAGTCGGTGCATCTCTCCCAACTCGCCATCCGAGCCGAGCAGCGAGAGGAATCCGGCGATGCTGCCCTGCACCAGGATGGGCGCGACCAGGCGGGCCTGACCGTCGAGCAGCGGCCGTACCGCGACCGGCGGATCGAAGGCACTCAACGGTACCTCGCGCAACCACTCCTCGAGCGCCGGGCGTTCCGCGGCGAGCGCGGCCGATGTGCTGTCGGAGAGACGGCCGCCGCCGACGTAGTCGACCGCGGAGTCGCGCTCCAGCACGACGGGCACACCGGTCAGCTCGTGCAGCCGCGCCAGCAACGCGGGCAGGCCGCGCCCTGCCAGCGCCAGTTCGCTCAGCTGGCGATGCAAGTCCTGGGCGCGCTCGTGCAGCTCGGCGCGCCGATCGACGATATAGCGCAGCACTGCTTGCTCCACCTGGTCGAGCGGCGTTGTTGGTGGCAGCGAAAAAAGCGGGAGCCCATGCGCGTCGGCAACCCGGCGCGCCTCGGGCGACACGCGCCCCAGGACGGCCGCACCGGCGACTGCCTGGCCGGCGAGCGATTCGAGCAGGCGGGCGAGCGTGAGCCGGGCGTCGACTGCGGTCAGCACCTGGGGATTGATCAGCAGCAGTTCCCCGCCCCGCAGCGGTGTGAAGGCGGGTGGCCGGGCCCGCAGCGCGGTGCACCAGACAACTTCGCGACGGCTACCGGCAGCTCCCGCGACCAGCTCCGTCTGCTTGGGTAGGGCGCCGCGCCAAACATCTTCGACCGTGACGTGCGGGTGCGGTGGGGCGGCCGGTTTTTGGGGGGCCATCTTCGTACGCGGCGCCCTAGGGCAACGCGACGGTCGATATTATCCCACAGCCGTGGCCAGGCCCTTCAGACGCAACGCACAAACGGTCGGCCGGTCAGGCCGTTCGGACTCGGCGTCGAGAGGGGCGGGTCGGCTTGACCTTGGGGCGGGCGGGCTTTTTCGCCGGGAGCTTCTTCGAGCCGTTCGCGGCGGCGGCGCGGTCGGCCTTGGCCGGCGATTTCCAGAGCGACTCGAGGTCATAGTAGGAGCGTTCGCCCGGAAGGAAGACGTGCACGATGACACTGGCGAAGTCGAGAACGACCCAGGATCCGTCTTCGTAACCCGCGGTGCGCAGCGGCCGCACGCCCTTCTCCTGGCAGGCCTCCACTATCGAGTCGGTGATGGCGCGCACCTGCCGGTCGGTGTCACCTTCGCAGATCACGAAGTAATCCGCGATCGAACTCTTCTGCCGGATGTCGAGCCGCACGATTCCCCGTGCCTTCTTGTCGGCAGCCGCGTTCGCGATGAGCCGGCTGAGCTGAAGGGGGGTCACCGACGTAATTATCGCAATTGTCACGCTCGCCTTTCCACACCGGGGCTCGCTGATGTCACGCTCGCCTTTCCACACCGGGGCTCGCTGATGTCACGCTCGCCTTTCCACACCGGGGCTCGCTATTGACCGGGTCCCGCGCTGCCGCGGTAGAGCTTGTGGGTACGGATGTAATCGGCGACGGCAGCCGGAACCAGCTCATCGATCGATGCTCCGCGCGCGAGGCGGTCGCGGACCTGGTGGGCGGCGATCGCGGGGGTGTCGAGGTGAACGACGCGGGTGCGCGCGGACGCAAAGCCCAGTTCGTGCAGGGTCTGCGGCGCGAGCGGGGTCTGCGGTCGGTTGAAGATCACGAAGTTCGCCTCCTCGAGCAACGCATTGGCCTCGTGCCAGCCGCGGATCTGGAGCGCGGCATCGGAGCCGATGAGCAGGGCGAAGCGCTGCCCCGGATAGGCGCGCGCGAGCTCGCGAATGGTGTCGATCGTGTACGAGATGCCGCCACGGCCCACCTCCAGGCCTGACGCAAGCAAACCATCATGGCCGGCGACCGCCAGCTCCACCATCCGCATTCGGTCTGGCGCCGGCGCGACGGGCGCCGCCGTCCGGTGGGGTGGCGTGGCGTTCGGCATCAGCCAGACCTGGTCGAGATCGGCCACCCCGAGCAGCTGGCCAGCGGCGGCGAGATGGCCATTGTGCACCGGGTCGAACGTCCCGCCCAAGATGCCGATGCTTCCCCGGCCGTCAGCGCTGCGGATCGTAAAGAAACTCCACGTCGGAAATCCGCACCGTCTCGCCGCCGAGGGCGCCATGGCGCGCGAGGGCGTCGTTGAGTCCCCAGCGATCGAGCATGCGCTGAAAATGCGCGAGCCCTTCGGGATTGGTCATATCGGTCATGGCGAGGAGCCGCTCGAGCTGCTCACCCGAGACTCGAAAGCCGCCCTCGACCGGCTCGACGGTAAAGGGCTCCGCCGAGCTTGGACCGCGATAGACCTTGAGCGCCGGCAACGGCTGGGCGGCTGCCTCAGCCTTACGTTTCTCGAGCATGCGTGATGCCGCCCAGAGCAGGTCCTGGACCCCTTCGCCGGTGGCGGCCGAGATGGGAAATGTGCGCCGGCGAAGTTTTACCAGGCGCTGGCGAAAGGCGAGCACTTCCGAAGAGTCGGTCACCGCGTCCATCTTGTTCAGCGCAATCAGGTGCGGGCGGCGCGCCAGGGCCGCGCTGTATTTCTTGAGCTCGGTCCGCACCTGCTGATAATCACTCCACAATTTGTCCCGATCGCCGGCGGTGGCGTCGATGACGTGGATCAGCACGCGGGTGCGATCCACGTGGCGAAGGAACTGCAGGCCGAGGCCCGCCCCGGCGTGCGCGCCTTCGATGAGCCCGGGTAGGTCCGCCATTACGAAGGTGGCGTCCTCGGCGAGCTCGACCACCCCGAGCACCGGCTCGAGGGTCGTGAAGGGATAGTCGGCGATCTTCGGCTTGGCGGCGCTCGCGGCGGAGAGGAGCGTCGATTTGCCGGCGTTGGGCAATCCGAGGAGGCCGACATCGGCGATCAGTCGGAGTTCCAACCAGAGCCAGGCAGACTGCCCCGGCTCCCCGAGCTCGGCGAAGCGCGGCGTCTGCCGGGTCGACGTCTTGAAGCTGGCATTGCCCCGCCCGCCCCGCCCACCCTTGGCGACGACCAGGCGCTGGCCCTGGCCCACCAGGTCGGCGATGGTTTTGCCGTCTTCATCCTTGACGAGCGTTCCCGGAGGAACCTCCAAGACGATGTCCTCGGCGTCCTTACCGTGCTTGCGGCTGCCCCCGCCGCGGCCACCGCGGCCGGCGGGAAAATGATGCTTGAAGCGATAGTCCTGCAACGAGTTGAGCTGCCGCGAGACCTCGAGGATGACATGGCCGCCGCGGCCGCCGTTCCCACCATCGGGACCGCCCCGCGGCACGAACTTCTCGCGGCGGAAGCTCAAGGCACCGGGACCCCCGTCGCCGCCCTTGACAAAGATCTTGACCCGGTCCGTGAACATCAGTACCCGGCCCGGCCGGGCGACCTTTGCTCGACCGGTTTAGACGGCTTGCGCGAGCACGGAGACTTTCTTGCGCCCGTGGCCGGTCCGCTCGAAGCGAACCACGCCGTCGACCAGGGCGAACAGGGTGTGATCGCGCCCCATGCCGACGTTGGTTCCGGGAAAGATTGCCGTACCGCGCTGGCGAAGGAGGATGGTGCCGGCATTGACCGCCTGGCCCGCGCCCGTCTTCATGCCCAGCCGCTGGCCGACGCTGTCGCGTCCGTTCCGTGAGCTGCCTGCGCCTTTCTTATGTGCCATGTCTTACTCCTGCGTGGTCTTCGATGCGGCGGCCGCCGCGGGTTTCCGAGTTTTCGTCGCGGGCCTCGCGCTGGCAGCCCGGTCGCTGGTCGCCGGCTGTTGCCGCGCCGCCGGCCGCTCGCCGGTCTTGCCGTCAGGGGCCCGGATGGCGCCTATGCGCAGCTCGGAGAGTTGCTGGCGGTGCCCGGTCTTGCGCCGCTTCCGCTTGCGCGCCTCGAATTTGAACACGATGATCTTGTCGCCGGACCGGTGCGACACGACGGTGGCCTCGACCGCTGCCCCGGAAACGAAAGGCGTTCCTACCATCGGGCCGCCGCCGCCCCCCACCAGCAGAACGGAATCGAGGCGCACGGTCTCGCCGACGTTGGCGGAGACCCGATCGACGACGATCCGGTCGCCCTCCGACACTCGAAACTGCTTTCCGCTGGTGGCTACGATGGCAAACATGGATAAAGCGCCCCCGGGCGCGACTTCGTAGTCTACCACTAGGGGATCTGCTCCGGCCCGTGGTTGGCGTGGTTCTCGTAGAACCGCGTGATCTCAGCCTGATCGTAACCGTCCACGAACTCGATGTAGTCCCAGGCAACCAGCGCCACCTTCTTCTGCATCCCCTTGCTATAGGGGGACAGCACAACTTTTACCTCGTTGTACGTCGGTTCGACGGGCGCCAGGTTCTTGACGTAATTCTCGAGCGAATTCTTGAGCGTGCTGCAGTCGGTCCCAGTCGGGCAGTTGTAGAGGATCGCGATCCCGCCGTGCTCCAGGTTGTGAATGTACTGGCCCTCAGCCAGGGGGGTGCTGGAGGTGGCGATCGTCTGCCACGGCACCGGGGCGATCCCCTGGACGGAATAGTGCGGTCCTGAGGCCGGCGGATAGAACTTGTAGGTCGGGGCGGTCGAGGTATCCACGTGCGTCCGCCCCTCGTCTGCCACCGGCTGGCCGACGGTACCAGTGACCGTCTGGAAGGGAAGTCGATTCTGATTCGAGATCTGGGCGGCGCGGTTGAGCGCGAGGGCAACCACCAGGATCCCGATGGCGGCCGTACCCAGGACACCGCCGATGATGAAGAGGTTGCGGCGATCACGGGCGCGCTGACGCGCGGCCGCCTCTTCCCGCTGCTGCTGGCGCAACGCCTTTAGCTCCCGCTGGGTTCTGGACACTGCCCCTCATTCTCCCAAACGGCGGCGCTCGCTAAACAGCGCAAGCGCGGTCAGCTCGCCGTCACGATCACCGGCGCTTGGTCTGAACCGCCGATCATTTGGGCGTTGCTACTGTTGCCGGAGACGACATTGGCGTGCGGCCCAAGTGAGGCCCCGCTTATCTTCGCCGTGAAGGTGATCACCATCGTGGCGCCGTTGAAGCCGCCGGCGGGAACGACAAACGGTCCCCACTGTGGGGTCGGCGAGCCGGCTGCCGGCTGTAAGCGCGAACCGACACTCTTCCCGTTGATCATCACACTGCTGGTGGACTGGTAGGCAAAGCCTTGCGGCAAGGTGTCGGTGACGGTCACCCATTGGGCGGCGTCGTTGCTGTCGTTCTCCACCGTGATCACGTAGGTCACCGTGCCATTCTGGCCGGCGTAGGGCGCAGTCGGCGCGACCG
The DNA here is from genome assembly GCA_030946735.1 of Candidatus Dormiibacterota bacterium. Taxonomy (GTDB): domain Bacteria; phylum Chloroflexota; class Dormibacteria; order CF-121; family CF-121; genus CF-13. The sequence continues at coordinate 13,257 of JALYYE010000188.1, read as the reverse complement.
TCATGGTCACGGGGAGCTTGGTTCCCTTGCCGACGGACACCGGAGCGGTGTTGCCAAGGGTCTGCGGCGGCACGTCCGCGGCGCTGGTGACGGAGGCGGTCAGGTTGTAAAGGCCCGGCGCCACGGCGGGAAGGACCCTGGCCTGAAAGGTGAGTCGCACCAGGCCCGGCACTCCGTTGCTCGCCCCCGGGATATCCCACGAAGACCAGAGCGGGAGCAGGCTGTTCGCCGGTGGATCGATCGTCGCCACCCGCAGACCATTGCCTTCGTAGTTGGTGGTGGTGCTGTAGAGGAAGCCGGGGGCCAGGCTCACGGAAACCGCCACCCGTTTGGCGACCGCAGAGCCAACGTTGGAGACCGAGATGACGTAGGTTGCCATCCCACCGCTGGTCACCTGGCCGGCGGTGGCGGCGGCCGTCAGCGTCAGGGAGGGTCGGGGCTCTACCACGAGCGCGACCGGATCACCCTGGTCGATCTCCCCCACCGTCGAGGTCGTGATCGCGACCTTGTTCTTGTAGTCCCCGGGGTTCAGCGGCACCTGCACCCTGAAGCTCAGCACCAGCGCGCTCACCGTGTTGCCGTTGCCGGCCGGGATGGTCCAGGTGCCCCAGGACGGATTGCCCTTGGTCGCGGGATCGCTGGTCGCCGTCCGGATCGCATTGCCACCCAGCGTCGTCAATTCGTAGTAATGGAACCCGTCGGGCAGGACGTCTTCCACGACCACGCCGCGAGCCGCACCGGCGCCGGTGTTGCGGATCGAGAGCGTGATCCCGGTGAAAACGCCCGGTGACAGGTGCCCTTTGTGGTCGGCGCCGGCCGGGGCATCGGTGCTCTGCGTGATGACCAGGCGCGATGTCTCGCTACCGCTACACGCGCCCAGCACCAATGGAATGAGCAGGAGGCTTACGACGAGACCGCTTGCGGCTTTTCTCAGTGACTTTGGGACCATCCGGATTCTTCAGCGGAAGCGGGATCCCGCATTCGCCCAGCAACCGCGTCAGCAGGCGCATCGGCATCCCAACGACGTTGTCATAGGGCCCGCGGATCGATTTGACCAGCCGTTGGCCCTCGCCCTGTATAGCGTAGGCACCCGCCTTATCCTGCGCTTCCCCGATCCTGACATAGGCCTCGATCACGCTCGGTGAAAGTGCACGCATCGTGACATCCGTCCGAGAGATCCCATGCGCCTCACAGCCCGAACGTCCGTCGATCACGTGGACCGCCGTGTAGACCTGGTGCCGTCGTCCCGAGAGGGACCGCAGGAACTCGGCGGCCTGGCGGCGGTTGTTGGGTTTCCCGTAGATACGGCGATCGCAGACCACCTCAGTATCGGCGGCGACCACAATCGCGCCTACCGTCCGGCCGGCGACGGCGTGCGCTTTCGCGGCGGCGGCCCACGCGACGTAGCGCAGGGGTCCGAGCGGCACCGGCGGCCGTTCGTCAACCCCCGGCGGCACCACTCGGAACGCAATCCCCGATCGCGCGAGAATGTCGATCCGCCTCGGGGATGTCGACGCCAGAACGATGGGTCGCACGACGCTCCGCGCTCAGAGCCTGAGCATGCGCAAGAGCAGGGCGGGCGCGAGCCCGCAGGCGATCGACAGAACAGGACCTACCCATCCAAGAGCCGAGCGAGGCCGTTCTGATGCTGGCGCCAGTCGCTGGCCGTCGAGCAGGGGAGCCAGCTGAAGCCCGGCGAGCAGGAGCGCGGCCAGCAAACCGAGGGCGAGGCTGGCCTGCAGCGCCGCGATGACCGCCATGGACGCTGCGGCGAAGGTCACGGCGGGCGGCCAGTTGGAGCGTGCGAGCAGCACCAGCCGGCCGGCCGCCGCCGACCACCGCTCCGGCATCGCTTCGATCCGGACGATGGCGAGGTCGACGAGGAGGAGCGCTGCGGCCAGCGCGCCGAGCCCCAGCAAGTCATGGGCGCTGATCGCCAGCAAGAGCAGGGCCAACAGCAGCTGGTCGCGCACGATCTCCGAAGGAGGGGTCCGCTCGATCAGCCATACGACAAGCATCCGCGCCACCAGCAACATGGCGCCGAGTGCCGCGATCCATTGGAAGCGAACGAGGTTGGGCGAGCTCACTGCACCCAACGTCAGGATGACGAGGAAACCCGTGGCGGGCAGCACCAGCGCACGGACCAACCCGGCACGCGCGACGAGAACCATGAAGACAAGGCCAAGCCCGAGCGCGACAGCCGGCAGGCGGGCGCCGGACACCGTGGTCTGGAGCACCGCCGTCAGACCGAGAATGCCGAAGGCGATCCAGGCGAGGTGCTCGCCACCCTTCGCCAGCACCGTCGCCACCGCGAGCAGCCCCCCCAGCGCGGCCCAGCGCAGACTGGGTGCGGACGCACTCACGGCGAGGACGCCGAGCAGGGCGGCCCATTCGGAGCCTATCGGGGTTAGGGCGGCGCCCGCAACCAGCAGCACGGCGGTGGCGAGCAGGATCGCCCCACTGACGTTCACCGAAAGGTCGAAGAGGACGATGCGCGCAATCGACGGACCGATCCCGGCAACCAAGACCGCGGCGGCGGCGAGCATGAGCAAGATCACGCTGACCGGGAGTCGCAGGGAGCCGGGCAGACGCCAGCGTTCGCCGGCAAGCGGCATCAGGGCCATCGCGCCGGCAGCGCCTGCGGTCACCGGTCCGGCCGGGACGCTCGCAAGGATCACGGCGGCCGCCGACGCGACCATCAGGACCTGGCCCTGCAGCCGCTCGGGCTCATCGATGGGACTGGCAAACCAGGCGGCGCCCAAGGCGCCGAGGAACCAGGGAACGACGCTGAGCAGGAGGGGGTTTTCGCCGATCGGCAGCCGCGAGGCGATAAGGAGTGCAGCCAGCAGCGCCCCAGCGATGGTGGTGACCCGTCGCATCAGTCCCTCGAAGGTCGAATTGACGCGTGTGCCCGGGCGCAGCAGCAAGGCGGTTGCGGCGATCGGCCCGACCACCCACGCCGCCGATCCGGGGTCGACCAGCAAGGCGAGCGACCAGCCGGCCGCCACCACAGTCCCGATTGTTGCCGCGGGGCGGCGCCGTCCCGCGCTGCCATAGGCGATCAGCAGGCTCGCGAGAAACAGCGCCGCCGGTAGGTAGAGGATCATGGCCGCGTCAGGACGTTGAGGACGGCGACGCCGAAGGCGCCCCAGAGCAGGAAGCGAGTCCATTGGGGCACCGACGGCAACCGGGCACTGGGCAATCTTCCTCGCAGTACTCTGCCTCCGCCTCCGAGGGAGAGCCAGGGCATTTTGCCTCCCTCCCTAGCCGGGGAAGGGAGCGCGATGGCTCTGAACCGCGTCGCGGCGAGCCCGATGACCAGTGCCGCCACCACCGTCACCACCAGCGCCGGCCAGGTGCCGCCGCCGGCAACGATGCCGAATGGGCTGGTGGCCACCGTTCCGCCGGGGACCAGCCGAACCGTTGCCGCGGCCGGCAACACCAGGCGCGCCATCAGGATGGTCGGAAAGGCGGCGATGACCAGCAGCGCCGCGGCCCAGGCCGTCGCGACGTCCAGCTGCATCGATCGCGGTAGGGCGATGCGACGAAGCGCCGCGACCGCCGCCAGGCCGACCGCGACGGCGACCGGGATCATGCCGAACAGGAGCCCGCGGGCGTTGAGCGCGAGGCCGCCCAGCCACAGTCCGATGAACGCGGTGCTGCCGGGGATCATCGCGAGGTTGAGCAACGAGAGGACCTCGGACGCCGATTCGGCCTTGACCCTGACGCTGGCAAGCCCCGCGACCGGTATCACGAGCAGCCAGAGCCAGGTGCAGGCGACCGTCATCAGGGGATCGGCTCCTGTCGAGAGCGCCAGCGCCACAGCGGCCTGGGCGACAAGCAATAACGCGACGAGGCGCTGGCCGGGGTGCTCGAAGATGGCCAGCGCGGCAAAGGCCAGTGCCACCAGCGCAGCGGCCACGAAGAGGACGACCGCCGTCGGACGGTCGGGGAGCCGGCCGCCCATCAGAGCCAGCATCCGCATGAACAGATACCCTGCGGGCGCGACCCAGGCGATGGCCGGCTCAAAGGCGACAGTCTCCTGCGGTCCGCCGGCGGTCACCGCCAACGCCACGACTCGCGCGGCAACCGGCACGAGCACGAGAAGAAAGGTTGCCAGCCCGAAGGTATCGGACGGCACACCGGAAAAGGCGCTGGTTCCGACCGACTGAATCGCGCTGGCGGCCACCAGGAGCAGCCCGACGTCCGCAACCTGGATGCTGAGGCGGAGTCCGCGACGCCTCCGCGCCGTCTCGTCGAGCGCCCCGCTCCAGGCGAGGGTGAGGAGCTGGAGCGCGATGTAGACGAGCAGGAGGTTGTGGGCGAAGATCACGGCGCACGCGGCAGCGCTGGTCAGCAGCCAGCCAAACCAGGGATCCCGGCGATCGCCGTGCAGCCGGAGTCGCGCCAGCATCAGCAGCGCCGCCGTGATCAGGGTGAGGCTGGCAAACGCGAGGGAGAGTCCGTCGAGCCGGATGACGAGGTCGGCATAAGGGAAGAGCGTCAGGTAAGGAACATCAACGTGCTCACCGGGCGCGAGCCGAAGCAGCTCGACCAGCGCGATGAAGCCGGCCGTGCCGGTCGCGGCGGCGGCGATCCAGCCGTTCAACGGCCGGCGCGGTCGTCGTTGAATGATGGCCGCCGCACCCAGCAGAGCAAGAAAAGGGAGCAGCGCCTGCGCCGCAAGCGGCATGTTCGCTTAGCTCAAGATAACTAGCGTGCGATGCGCGGTGTGGGGACGGCCCCACCCTGGAGCGGGACTTCTTCGGCGCAGTATGGGCATACGCTCCATCCCAGCTTGAGCTGCTTGTTGCAGCGCGGACAGAGTTTGCTGAACTGCGTCTTGCAATGCGGACAGAGGACGTACTGCGAGTCGATCGGCTCGCCACAGCTAGGGCAGGGCCGCAATTCGCGCGCTGGCCCGCCCGGCTCGGACAATGCCTGGGTCTCGAGCTCCAGGGCGCGGCGTTCCGCCATCGTCAGCGGAGGCCGGATGATCATGTAGATGAAGAGGCCGAAGATCGGCAGTACCAGCGACAGGCCGGTGGCGAAGACGTGGAAGAGCACACTATTGGAGCGCTCCCGCGCATCGCGGAACGCCCAGTAGGAGAGGCTCAACCAGAACGCGAGCAGGTAGAAAACGACGATGAACAGGAGCGGTTTCAGCGACGTGAGATTCGGCAAGACGCCTCCTCAGCAATACAGAATTTGACTTCCGATACCTTACCCTAATTCGCCCGTTTCACCCAATAGGGCTCGCAGCCCGTCGGCCGCCTGCCTGGCCTGGGCGAGCCGCGCTCGCTCCCGTTCGACCACGGCCGCGGGAGCCTTCCCGGTGAAGTCGGGATTGTTCAACTTCGCCTCGATCAACTCGATCTCCCGCAGTTTCTTTCGCAGGTCACCCTGGTGACGCTGGGTCTCGGCTCCGCCATCGGTCGGAAGGCCGAGCCGCACGGTCGTGTTGCCGACGACCACCACCGACTGTGGCATGCCTTCCGGCAGCTTGCCATTGAGCTCGAGCTGGGCCAGCGTGGCCAGGTAACGGCGCCCAACGGGCTCCGTGAGAAGCGGCCGCGGCGAGCTGACCTCGGCTGGCTGCCGGCGCGATTTCGGATCGGACGAGTGACGCAGGTTGCGGACCGCCCGGACCACCTCGAGCAGGTGCGCCATCTCTTCCATGAGCTTTTGATCCTCGATCGTCTCGTCCGCTAGCGGCCAGGGAGCGTACATGATCGTTTCGCCCTCGTGCGGCAGCCGCTGCCACAGTTCTTCGGTCACGAACGGCATGATGGGATGGAGCAGCCGGAGGATGGTCTCCAGCACATGGATCGCGACGGCGAGCGCGCCCGTCGTGGAGGCGTCGGCTGCTTGCAACCGTGGCTTGATCAACTCGAGGTAATCGTCGGCCACTTCTTTCCAGGCGAAGTCGAAGAGTCCGTCGATCGCCGGACCAAATTCGAAACGCTTGAATGATTCGGTGACCAGCCGCGTGACGGCGCTCAGGCGTCCCAGGATCCAGGTGTCCGCCGGTTCGAGCGTCGACTCGTCGATCGGCATAGACGCGGCGCCCTCGGGCAGCTTCGAGACGAGCAGCCGGGTAGCGTTCCAGAGTTTGTTGGCGAAGCGCTGGTAGGACTCGATCTTCTCTTCCGAAAACCGGATGTCCTGACCACTGGTGCCGAAGTAGGCGCACCAGGCCCGCGTCGCATCCGCGCCATAACGCTCGATCATGTCCAGCGGATCGACCCCGGTCCCCAGCGACTTGCTCATCCGCCGGCCGTCGGGCGCCAGCACCGTGCCGTGGATCAAGACGTCCGAGAAGGGCACGACGTGCAGGAAATGCAGGCTCGTGAACACCATGCGCGCCACCCAGAGGTAGAGGATGTCGCGGGCGGTGTCGAGCACCTGCGTCGGATAGAACCGGCGCAGGTCTTCGGTGTCCGCCGGCCATCCCAACGTGACGAAGGGCCAGAGCGACGAGGAGAACCAGGTGTCCAACACGTCGGGATCCTGGGTCAGATGCCGGTCGCCACACTGTTCGCATTGCTGCGGGTCTTTTTGATAGGCGATCGCGTGGCCGTTGGCGCAGGTCCACACCGGGATCCGGTGGCCCAGCCAGAGCTGGCGGGAGATGTTCCAGTCCCGGATGTTGCGCATCCAGCGGAGGTACTGCTCGCGCCAGCGCTCGGGGTGGAAGCGGAGATCATCGTTCTCCGCCACTACGATCGCCGGCCCCGCCAACGGTTTCATCCGTACCCACCACTGGGCCGAGACGATCGGCTCGATGACGGCACCGCAGCGATCGCAGTGGCCCACCGAGTGGCGGTAGGGCTCGACCTTCTGCAGCGCGCCCTCGGCACGCAAGATCTCGACGATGCGTTCGCGCGCCTCCGGCACCTTCAGGCCGTGGAGCTGAGGAACCTCGGGAATGTTCATCCGGCCGTCCAGGGTCAGGATGCTGATGATCGGCAGGTGATGCCGCTCGCCGATGTCATAGTCGGTCGCGTCGTGCCCGGGCGTGACCTTGACCGCGCCGGTACCGAACTCCTGGTCGACCGCGTCGTCCGCCACGATCGGCACCCGCCGATGGACGACCGGCAGCACGACGTACTTGCCGATCAGGTCTTTGTAGCGCCAGTCATCGGGGTGGACCGCGACCCCGGTGTCACCAACCATCGTCTCTGGGCGCGTGGTCGCGACGAGGATGGTGGCACCGCCCTCGATGGGGTAGTCCAGGAAGTAGAGGTGGCCATCGGTTTCTTCGTACTGCACCTCCAGGTCGGAGATCGCGCTCCGGTCGCGCGGGCACCAGTTGACGATCCGCGGGCCGCGATAGATCAGACCCTCCTTCCAGAGCTGGACGAAGACGTAGCGGATCGCCTCTACGTAGGCCGGGTCCATGGTGAAGCGATTGCGCGACCAGTCGGCGGAGAAGCCGAGCCGGCGCATCTGGCCCAGGATGGTGTGGCCGGTCGTTTCGTACCACTCGCTCACGAGTCGGTCCCAGGCCTCCCGGCCGATCGCTTCCTTCGACGTCCCTTTCTTGGCGAGTTGCTTTTCGAGCACGTTCTGGGTCGCAATCGCCGCATGATCGGTCCCGGGAACCCAGAGCGCGGCATCGCCGAGCATGCGGTGCCAGCGAACCAGAACGTCCTGCAGCGTGTACATCGCGTGCCCCATGTGCAGGTCGCCGGTGATGTTCGGCGGGGGCATCGAGATCGTGAACGTCTTGCCGGTCAGGCTCTCGCGCGCCTTGAAGTAACCGCGCTGCTCCCAGCTGTCATACCAGCGCTGCTCGACCGTCTTCGGGTCGTACCGCGTCTCCACAGTTGGGACAGTCTAGAGCGACGGCTGGCGCGGCGTATCGGGTCGCGGCCGTTCGTCGGCGTTGGCGGCGGCCGCCTCTTCGACGCCGGCCGGTTCGCTGAGCTCGGGCAGGAGGATCGTCCCCGTCCTCGGCAGCAACGCCTCGGCTATCACTTCGTCCATGGTCTTGACGAACTTGAAGGTGAGGCGCTTGCGGATGTCGGCCGGGATGTCGGCCAGGTCCGCCTCGTTGTCCTCGGGTAGAAGGATGGTGCGAATGCCAATCCGGTGGGCGGCCAGGACTTTCTCCTTGAGCCCGCCGATGGGCAAGACGCGTCCGCGCAACGTGATCTCACCGGTCAGCGCCACGTCTGACCGGATCGGTCGCTGCGACAGGGCCGAGATGATGGCGAGCGCCATCGAGATTCCCGCCGATGGCCCATCCTTGGGGATGGCGCCCTTGGGGATGTGGATGTGGAGGTCCAGCTTGTCGCGGAAATCGGCCGGGATGCCGAGCGCTTCAGCATTCGAACGCGCGTAAGAAAGCGCAGCTCGCGCCGATTCCTGCATCACATCCCCCATCTGCCCGGTCAGATTCAAATTGCCCTTGCCCGGCATCGTGATCACCTCGATCGTCAGCAGCACGCCGCCGACTTCGGTCCAGGCGAGCCCGTTGGCCACGCCCACCAGTGGCTCCTTGTGCCCCTCGTCGGGTTTGTAACGCGGAGGCCCCAGCAGGTCATCCAGCCGGCTCGGCGCGATCGTCATCCGGCGCGTCTTACCCTTGACGACCTCACGAGCAACCTTCCGGCAGATGCTGGCGATCGAGCGCTCCAGGTTGCGGACGCCCGCCTCGCTCGTGTATCGGCTGATCATCGTGGACACCGCCGGCCTGGTTATCTCGATGTGCTTCTGCGTCAGGCCGTGATCCCCGAGCTGCTTGGGGATCAGGAACTCGCGCGCGATCACCATCTTCTCCTCCGTGGTGTAGCCAGGCAAGGTGATCACCTCCATCCGGTCGAGCAGCGGCCGCGGGATGGAGTAATAGACGTTCGCGGTCGTGATGAAGAGCACTTCGGAAAGATCGAAGGGAATCTCCAGGTAGTGATCCGAGAAGAGCTTGTTCTGTTCCGGGTCGAGGACCTCGAGCATCGCCGAGGCGGGGTCACCTCGAAAATCCGATGACATCTTGTCGATTTCATCCAGCAGGAACACCGGGTTACGGGTGCCGGCCTCGCGCAAGCCCTTGATGATCCGCCCCGGCATCGAGCCGACGTAGGTGCGCCGGTGTCCCCGGATCTCGGCCTCGTCGGAGACGCCCCCCAGCGATACCCGGACAAATTTCCGGTCAAGCGCCCGGGCGATCGACCGGCCGAGGCTGGTCTTACCCACGCCGGGCGGCCCGATGAAGCAGAGGATCGGCCCCTTGGGGGACTTCGTCAGCTGGCGCACGGCCAGGAACTCGAGGATGCGTTCCTTGATCTTGCGCAGGCCGTAATGGTCTTCGTCGAGGACCTTCTCGGCCGCGCGCAGGTCGGTGACGTCCTCGCTGGACGCGTGCCAGGGAAGGGAGACGACCAGGTCGAGATAGGCATGCAACACGGAGATCTCGGGCGAGCCGGGGGGCATCCGCTCCAGGCGGTCGACGTCCTTCAGCAGGCGCTCCTCGACGGCTTCCGCGAGTTCGAGGCCCCTGACCCGTTCGCGCATCTCGTCGAGTTCGCTGAGGTGGGTCTCTTCGCCGCCCAACTCCTCCTGGATGACGCGCATCTGTTCCTTGAGGTAGAACTCCTTCTGCCGCCGGTCGATCTGCTGGCGCACGCGCTGCCTGATGGATCGGTCCATGTCGAGGATCTCGATTTCCCGCTGCAGGACCGTCGACAGCTTCTCCAGGCGAGCGTTCATCTGGAAGGTCTCGAGCACGTCCTGCTTGTCGGTGACGCCAATGCCCAGGTTGGAGGCGACGATGTCCGCCATGCGGCCGGCATCCTCGACGCCGCGCACGGTCAGGTTGACCTCCGGCGGCACCTTCTTGTCGAGCTCGACATAGCGGTCGAAGAGATCGACCACCCCGCGCATCAGGCCCTCCAACTCCGGCGATGGGAGGAAGTCTTCCTCGAGCAAGGCGACCTCGACGCGCAGATGCGGTTCACCCTCGATGAAACGTTCGATCACTGCGCGCGACGAGCCTTCTATCAAGACCTTGATCGTGTTGTCGGGCAGCTTGAGCATCTGCACGACCTCACCGATCACGCCCACGCGATAGAGGTCCTGTTCCTTCGGGTCTTCGCAGTCGGCCTTGCGCTGGGTGCAGATGAACACCTGCTTGCCGTTGGCCATCGCCGTCTCCAGCGCATGGATCGATCGTTCCCGCCCGACATAGAGCGGCACGATCATGTGGGGGAAGAGAACGACGTTCTTGAGGGGGAGGAGCGGTAATTGAATGGTGGCCGGGCCCCCGGTCACAGCCGACAAAATCGCCCTACGCGGTCTGCTCGGGTGCGATCTCCTCGAGCTCTTCTTCCGAGTACATCTCGGGCTCCGTGGCGAGGTTGACCGACTTCTCCGTTATGACGCATCGCTTGACCTCCGGGCGTGACGGAACTTCGAACATGGAGTTCAACAGGATATCTTCGATGATGCTCTTCAGCCCACGCGCTCCGGTGCCGCGTTGCAGCGCCTTCTTGGCGATCGCGGTCAGCGCCGCCGGCTCGAAGACCAACTGGACGTCATCGAGCGCGAAGAACTTCTGGTATTGCTTGACGAAGGCGTTTTTCGGCTCGGTGAGGATCCGGATGATGTCCGATTCGTCCAGGTAGTCCAGCGTGACGCCGATCGGCAGCCGTCCCACGAACTCGGGAATCAAGCCGTACTTCAACAAGTCCATCGGCTGGAGTTGCTTGAGAATCTTGGTGGTTTCCTTGGTGCGGTTGGAGTGGATTTCCGAGCCGAAGCCGATCTGCTTGTGACCAATCCGGTGTTCGATGATCCGCTCCAGGCCGTCGAAGGCACCGCCACAGATGAAGAGGATGTTGGTGGTGTTGATCTGGATGAAGTCCTGATGGGGATGCTTGCGGCCACCCTGTGGCGGAACGTTGGCGATGGTACCCTCGAGGATCTTCAGCAATGCCTGCTGCACACCCTCGCCCGAGACATCGCGGGTGATCGAGGGGTTATCCGACTTCCGCGCGATCTTGTCGATCTCGTCGATGTAGATGATGCCGCGCTCGGCGCGAGCGATGTCGAAGTCGGCGGCCTGGATCAGGCGAAGCAAGATATTCTCGACGTCCTCGCCGACGTAACCGGCCTCGGTCAACGAGGTGGCGTCGGCAATCGAGAAGGGGACGTCGATGATCTTGGCCAGTGTCTGCGCCAGCAGCGTCTTGCCACACCCGGTCGGGCCCACCAGCAGCACGTTCGACTTCTGCAGCTCGACGTCGCCGGCCATCTTGCTGTGAGCGATGCGCTTGTAGTGGTTGTAGACGGCGACGGAGAGCACCCGCTTGGCGTGATCCTGGCCGATGACGTACTGATCGAGCGCGGCGTTGATGGTCTTCGGATTCGGGATCAGCCCCCCCTTGGTGCGCTTCTGTGAGGTGGTCTTGGTGTCCTCTTCCAGGACCTCCTGGCAGAGATCGATGCACTGATCGCAGATATAGACGCCGGGACCAGCGACCAGCTTGCGCACTTGCGATTGGTCCTTCCCGCAGAAGGAGCAGCGCGTGTGCCGGCGGCGATCCTCGCGTTCGTTCATCGGGATGTCTTGGGACCGTCTCTCTCAGGTTCGGGCCGCGGATCGGGCCGGCCGCTTCCGGCGGTGCTCAGCTCGAGGCGGCCATCCTTGGCCGCCGGGTCGGTTGGCCGGGCGGTGCTGAGAATGATGTCGTCGATGATGCCGTAGCCTTTGGCTTCCTCGGCGCTCATGAAAAAGTCGCGCTCAGTGTCGCGCTCGATCTTCTCGATCGGCTGGCCGGTATGTTGGGCCAGGATGTCGTTGAGGGTCTTGCGGATGCGTAGGATCTCCTGGGCGTGGATCTGAATGTCCGACGCCTGTCCCTGGAAGCCACCGGATGGCTGGTGGATCAGGATCCGGGTGTTGGGTAGCGCGAACCGCATCCCCTTGGTTCCGCCGGCGAGCAGCACGGTCGCCATGCTGGCGGCCAGGCCCATGCACACGGTGGAAACGCGCGGGCTGACATAGCGCATCGTGTCGTAGATCGCCAGACCTGCGGTCACGACGCCACCCGGGCTGTTGATGTAGATGTTGATGTCCTTGTCCGGGTCCTCTGAGGCGAGGAAGAGCAGCTGCGCCATGACGACGTTGGCGACCTGGTCGTCGATGGGAGTACCGATAAAGATGATGCGGTCCTTGAGAAGCCGGGAGTAGATATCGAAGGCTCGCTCACCGCGGTTGGTGGTCTCGATGACCATGGGGATGAGGGCTTCGGGACGCCGGCTGAGCCGTTCGAAATTCATGCCTGGCTCTCCTGTCGTCATTATAGGGTCCAATTCTTACAATCCAGTCTTCCGCGTACTCACTTTTGAATACGCATTAGGTCAGCGTCCTTTCTTTTGCCGCGCCCGCCGCTCTCCCCCCGACGCCGACTTCCCCGCACTCTCCAGCTCTTTCGCTTCCGAGGGCGGCTCCATTGTAGCCGAAGATTCTGGCGCCGCCACACTGCTCAAGTAGTCAATTGTCTTTCGCATCAAAAGCTGGTGGCGGAAGTAGGCGCGGACGGGATCGGCGGTCCGCAGGTCGGCGTGACGATGGCCCACGTGGTCCTCCTCCGCCAGCGCGTTGGCGACAGCCTCGTCCACCTCCGCTTCGGATACCGCCAGTCCCTCACGCTCGGCCACCGTCTCCAGCGCCAGTTCGAGCCGAACCTTCTGCACCGCCTGGGGACGCTGTTCCGCCTTGAGGACGTCCATCGAGGTGTTGGTGTACTGGAGGTACCGATCCATCTTGACGCCCTGCTCCTGCAGGCGCACCTCCAGCTCCCGGACGCGGCGCGAGACCTCGCGCTCGATCAGCGCCTCGGGAACCTCTGCCTCCATGCGCTCATCCAGCGCCTTGAGCACGTCATTCTCGAAACGCTGCTCGTCGGCCTGGTGCGCCGCCTCCTGCAGCTCGTCGTGGACCTCCTGCCTGAGCTCGTCGAACGTCTCCCCACGTCCGACCTGCTTGGCCAGCTCATTGTCCAGTGCGGGCAGCCGCCGTTCCTTGATCGATTTCACGGTGATGCGAAACACGACGTGCTGGCCGGCCAGATCTTTCTTGGGATAGTCAGCCGGGAGCGTCAGCGCGATGTCATTGGTCTCGCCGGCCGCCTGGCCGATGAGGCCTTCGGCCAGGCCACTGATCAGGCGCTCCTTGTCGACCTCGAGCTGGGCGTCGGTCTCGCTCTCACCGATCAACACGGCACCGGATTTGAGAATGTGGGTATCGACCGT
>JALYYE010000164.1 GCA_030946735.1 Candidatus Dormiibacterota bacterium | reverse complement strand
CGGCGGATTGCCGGTAGGCCGGGTTGGCACGCAGGCGGTCGATCGCTCGGTTGCGGACGATGCGCAGCAGCCAGCTACGGATCTGGCCGCGGGCCGGATCAAACGCCGCCGCATTGCGCCATACTGCAACAAAAGCCTCTTGCACGACGTCCTCGGCGGCCGTCCGCTCGCCAAGGATCTTGAGCGCCACTCCGAATGCCAATCGGGCATAGCGGTCGTAGAGCATCTCAATGGCCTGGCTGTTTCCAGCTATCAGCTGGTCGATAACATCGAAATCCGTGGGCTGAATTGCAACCGCCATCCGGGTCAGCCCTTCAGATGGTCGAGCAGGTCGATTTGACGGCGGAGCAATTGTTTGGTCAGACGATCGACATCCCGGAGCACGGCATCCTGAGCCTGGCGGGACCTACGACGCCGAGGGCAACCGGGTCGAGCAGCAGATCACCCAGAACGGGGCCACCACCACCATCGTCTACGTCGGCAACCTGGAACAGGACACGATCAATGGGTCCACGACGACGAAGACGACCTTCTATTACGCGGGGGGACGCCGGATCGCGACCGCGCTCAACCTGGCGGCCACGCCGCCGGGGCCGATGTCCTACCTCGCCTCCGACGGTCTGGGCACCGCTGACGTCGCCGTTCGAGCGTCGGATTCCTCCACGACCTCCGTCCTCTACTCGCCTTACGGCGGCGTCCGCTACAGCGCCGGCGCCATGCCCACGGACTACGGCTTCACTGGCCAACACGCCGATTCGGCGACCGGGCTCGACTACTACAACGCCCGCTACTACGACCCGCTGGCATGGCAGTTCACCAGCGCGGACACTGTGCTGCCCGGCGGCGGCTACGACATCCTTGGACTATCGCGCTACGCCTACGTGGAGGGGAATCCTGAAGTCCGAACCGATCCCAGCGGGCTGAGGCCCCCTCCAGAATGCGAGGGACGATGCGATAAGCCGGCCGAGACTCAATCGACAACTACGCCGACAAATAACGGAGCTTGCGGAGGATCCGGATCGTTGGGGCCGCGGTGTCAGGAGGCTGTATCGCTGAGTCCTGCCGAGCGCATCCAAATTATGTACTCTTTCTTTGACGCCTATCCCGGCAGCTCAACCGAGGACCAAATAGGAGGACTGGGCGAGGGCATCCTTGCCTTCACCGAGTGGGAAATCAGCAGCGGCCGCTTGGATCCAACATCCGGATCTCTGTATTGGAAAGCAACAAACGGGTTGATCGCGCTCGACATGCGCGACGCTCACAACCTACTTAATAATGGTCAGACCGTATCCAACAACCCCGGAGTACAGGGTTGGATCGATTATGCGAACACGTCACGATTGCATATCAGCACTGAGCAAAAGCAGCGATTATTGTGGAAAGCGCATCAGACTTCGTTGCATCAAGGCACGAGACTGGCGCTCAATTACCTGGTCAGGGAAGCTTATGCGCATCCGTACGAAGGCAGCGTAATTTCCGATGTGCTTAAGAACGTCGATGTTGTTGCCATAGGCAACTTGTCTACTGCCGACACAGGGGCTGCTTTCCTTAATCTTGCGACAAGTTTGACTTACCCAGCGCAATATCCGGCCGCTCTCAGCGACGCGACGACGGTAAATCTGGCGACCCGGTACTTCACGTTAGGTTATGAAAACATCGGTGTCGAGTCGACCCGGTGGTGACTGGAAGGCGAATGGCATTTACTCGCATACGAGGGATTAGCGAGACCTGTAGAGAGTGTACATCCATGCCAGCAAGCTCCAGATCCAAGTAAACGTGGTGGTCTTGCAGCCGCGGTTAATGGTTGGCGCACTTCTTCTCCTCGCTACGGCGTGCAGTGTTCCTAAACCGGAAGTGCCTTCATCGCCCGCGATTGGATCGCTCGATAGGCAAGGGACCCTCCAACCGGAGGGATGGAGTATCTTCCGTGGCTTACTCAGCCCAGATGGTCGGCAGGTTGCATTTTTGGGCATAGATTCCCATGCGAAGTTCGCAGTCGGGATCGCGCGTCGGGGAAAGCCCGTGGGCGTTACTCCATCAAGTCTTCAGGCATCGGATTTTGCGTGGATGCCTGATTCGGCTTCTCTGCTTGTGAGCTATCGCGTTGACACTCACGATGAGTTTATAGTGCTCGGGCTAGATGGAGCGAAGGTTCGTACCATCTTGCCGCAGACGGAATTCCGAAACGAGTTTGAGAACGGGATGGCGGTTCGGGCGGATGGCAAGGTGGCACTGATCGCTGCCATGCCAGCCGGCACCGGCGCAATGGCGGCTCACCTAGTCGAGCTTGATCTACTGAGCGGAAAAACGACGAACCTGACTACACCCTCGGATCTCTCGGAGGACTATCCAAGCTATGTCGACGAGCGCCAAGTTGTCTTTGTTTCTGGAATGCTGAACTCGCCTGACTACGCACCGCAACTTAAGTTGCTTGACTTAAGCACCGGACAAACGCGAACGCTTAGCGAGGCTCGGCAGTTTGTGCGCAGCGCCTCCAGTGCGCACACGCCTCGTCAAGTGATTTACGACGCATTCGCGTCCGGTGGCGGAAGTCAGCTATCACTTTGGTCGGTTGCCCTCGACGGTAAAACACCACTGCAACTAACGGGAGGGGGTTACACCTGGCCGTCCGTAGATTCGTCAGGGCACTGGATCCTGGTGAAAGAAGTCGGTAGCCCCGTTCACCCCGGAGCATTGCGTCTGCTTCCGGTTAAGGCAGTCTCCAGCTAGCGCTTGCCGCGGGCCATGCGGAGCACTCAGCAGCGCTCCGCCGATCCCCACGTATTGATCAGAACGCTGGAGACCTTCGCGGTTTACCGCTTCGCTTGGCCAGGCAAGAGGTGGGGCTCCAAGACTGGACAAGCAGGCAGTGACCCCGTTGCTCGATCCTGCCGAAGTCATCGAGTGCCCGCAGCGGCAGATCGCGACTGTCGTCGTCACCGCCATCCTCTCGGCAGGTAGGTAACGGTCGTGGCGTTCTCGCACAAGCGCTCTTGGTCTTTACCGATCGCCGGCTGCTCTTAGTTGACGCCAACGAGATCACCGGCCGGCCTGTCGAAAAGCTGGTCGGCACCCTCAACTGCGAGGGCTTAAGGGCGCAACGACAGCGGGCCCCTCGTGTGGCTGAAGTAGGACCTGATCGACAGTACGGGGTTGAAGAGCGGCAAAAGTCGATCCAATTCGATGCGGCGCGCGGCTTCCGGCTTGCTATCCTGACCAGCCATGCTCGCGGTGCTGCTCCTGATCGTTCGGAGCCTCCTGACTGGGCTCGGCTCGCGTCGCGAGTTGATGCTGGAGAACCCGGCGCTTCGGCATCAGTTGCAGGAGGCATTGCGGACCAATCCGCGTCCGCCCCTACGGCCTGCTGATCGCGTCCTGTGGGTGTGCCTACTGGCTATGTGGCCGAATGGCTGGCGGCAAGCAGCATCTCCGACTGGTGCCGGCCGGAGACGGTCCTCCGCTGGCACCGGAAGGGCTGGCGCCTCTATCGGAGTGAAAGTCGCGAACCCGACTCGGTCGACCCCGCTCAGTGCCGAGGTGAAGGCGCTCATCGGCCGGATCTCCCGGGAGAATCGGCTCTGGGAGACTAAACGCATTCAGGGAGAACTGCTGAAACTCGGCATCATCGTGAGCTACCAGGTGTGCTGGCCAGCCCAAAGCAACTGATTGCAGTCAGCCGGAATGATGTCCACAGGCGTCCAATTACGATTGCTTGATTAAGAGTCA
>JALYYE010000162.1 GCA_030946735.1 Candidatus Dormiibacterota bacterium | reverse complement strand
TGGATCGCCGGCGTCGATGACCCGTCGAGCTCGCTCGAGGACGTGGCCGCGGCCATCGGCAGCATCCCTGCGGGCGCGCCACGGATCCTTCTGGCGCATTCGCCCGACATCGTCACCAGCCTGCAGGACGCGAGCTTCGGACTCGTCCTGGCCGGGCACACGCACGGTGGGCAGGTCAATCTTCCGTTCTTCAACGGGGCCTGGCTCAAGGACGGTCCCTCGAGCGAGTACATCCACGGTCTTTACGACGTCCATGGCTCGCCCCTGTACGTTAATCGAGGTATCGGGACGACAAAGCTCCCGCTCCGGATCGGCGCTCGACCCGAAATTACCCATTTCACCTTCCATGCGGCCTAGGACCATGATCGCCGCGTCCGTTACGCAAGACACGTGGAACGCAGCCCACGCGGAGCTTGACAATGCCCAACGCGCCCTGCAGACAGCCCAAGCAGGAATCGCCAGGCAGGTTCCATTCGAGCGGTTGCTGATGACCCAGGGCCGATGCACCGACCTGCTCCATGGCTGGTTTGCGGAAGCGCTCGAGTTTGAACCGGTCGAAACGCCGCGCCTCGTACTGTCACTGGACGTCGACGGAGTGCTCGAGGACGACCGCGAAGGATTCTCATCGACCAACCTTGCCGGCGCCGCAGCCTTGCGGCTCCTCGGTTTGGGTGGCGTCGCGGTTCTCCTGAACACGGCTCGCTGCCTAGGGGACGTTAGATCCCGTGTCAAACATTTCAAGTTGCTTGGAGGGATCGGGGGCTTTGGCGCCAGTGTGTGGGACGGCGTCTACGGCCGCGAATACTGTCTGTTGAGCGATCTAGGAGCTGCGCAGATCGACCGGCTCCGGGCGACCTGCCGACTGGACGCCGCCAACCTCATCGATACCTCATACGCCTGTTCGCTTCGGGTCAGCCAAATGGTAGACGGCCGCCTGCGGCCGATCATCGGAGAGCAGGCGCGGAGGCTCCTCGATCGCGGCGGCCTGAGCGATCTGACATTCTGGGTCGCACCGCGCCATACCGATTTCGTCGACCGCAAGGTCGACAAGGGAAGGGGCATCGAGCAGCTCAGCCGCGAGCTAGGGCTGAGTCGGCTGCCGCTCGCCGCCATGGGCGACGCCGCTTGCGACCTGCCCATGCTCAAGATGGCCGAGTTCGCCTTCCTACCCGCGGCGACTCTGCCCTCGTACGTCGCCCCGGGACGACAGCGGCTGATGCGGTCCCGACACCTGGGCGGCCAATCTCTGTGGGAGGCGGCCTGCCAGTTGGTCCCAAGTTCGACGTTGCAGCGGCGCGTCCTTTCCCGGGTGCAGGAGCTGCAACTTCCCGATTGGATGCCCGAAGGCCTTCGAACGCCGCCACCCCTAAACCGAGGCCTATTTCCCCGACTTGCGACGGCGCTGACAGCCAGACACTGAGCAGTGTGACAAATCGGACCTGAGGAGGACTGAACATGGAATTGCGTGAATACTGGCGCGTCTTCAAGCGCCGGGCGTGGATACCGATCTTGCTGCTAGTAGTGACGGTGGCGACGGCCGGGACACTAGCGTTCCTCTCGAAACCGGAATACAAGGCGACCGCGACGGTCTCCGCCAAGAGCGTGGGGACGACAGCCAGCGGGCAAACGCTGAGCTTCCCAGAAGTGGCGACATCCAACACGCTCATGCAGCAGGTCATCCAAAAGCTCGGTCTGAACGAAACGGTGGAACATCTCGGTTCCCGGATCAAGGTGGCGACGGGAAAAAGCGATGCGTACACCATCACGGTGACCGACCCAGACCCGGACCGGGCGACAAGCATTGCTAACACGGTCGCTCAGTTGGCCGCAGTTCGTTACCAGTCGGTTAACACTGACACCGGAAGCTCGGTGTACGACGACGCAGTCCAGAAGGATCGTGCGCAGTTCCTAAAGCAATATCAGGACGCGGTTGCGACACGCGTCGCCTTCGAGCGGCAGCATCCAGATGCGGCAAACGCGAAGGACGCCAGCATCGTCGTCCAGGACAGCGTCATCAAGCTGCAGGAGCAGGCGGAAGGCTCCGCGCTGACCCAATTCGAAACGGCGACGACGACGGACATTGTCAGCCAGCTGTCCGCAGCCCATAGCTTCGTTGCCAACGTTGTCGACCAGGCGGCCGCCAAGCCGGATCTCAGCTCGCGATATCTCAAGGTCGCCTATGCCGCAGCCCTTGCGTTGATTCTGGGAATTGGACTCGTCTACCTGCTCGAGTACATGGACAACTCGGTGCGCGAACCGGAGGCTGCCGAGGAGATGGTCGGGGCTCCGGTCGTCGGCATCATTCCGCGCGCGACGGCCCAAACGCTGCGACCTGCCAGAGGAGGTGCACGATGACCGAAGATCGACAGGATCAGCTCATCCTGACTGACGAGACGCTCAACACCCATTTCGCCGAGGCCTATCGCGCCCTGCGCGCGAATATCAGCTTCAGCAGCATCGATCACCCGGTCAAAACGATCCTGGTGACGAGCGCGGCCCCACGGGAAGGCAAAACGACCACGGTCATCAACCTGGGCATCATCATGGCCCAGGCCGGGCCGCGGGTCTTGATCGTGGACGCCGACTTCCGGCGCCCGTCCCTCCATCGTGTCTTCGGCTTTCTTCCTAACGGCAAGACGACGCTCCCTGGGCTCTCGAACGTGATCGTGGGCAACTCAAAGCTGAGTGAGGTCTTGCTGCCGAGTGGATTCGCCCGCGTCTCTCTTGTGCCCGCCGGCATCATGCCGCCGAATCCGAACGAGCTGCTGAGTTCCCAGCGGATGCGCGCGGTCATGGGAGAGCTGGCGGATCATGCTGACATCGTCCTGCTCGATTCGCCGCCGTGCCTCCTGTACTCGGACGCGTTCCTGCTCGCGCCGCTGACCGACGGCGTGCTCTATGTCATCCGCGCCGGGTCCCAGGACAAGGCCGCGCAGCGGCGGGTGCAACGCCAGCTCCAGCAGACCAAGGCGCGGATGCTGGGCGTTGTCTTCAACGATGCCCAGGTCGAGGAAAGCGCGGCAAGCTACGCCTACTACTATGCAAACGGCAACAAGCACAAGTAAGAGTGCCGGCGGCCCGCGGTTAGAGCGACAGCTTTTGAGCCACGACATTGAAACTGGCGTACGTCTTGTGGTCATGCTCTCGCGAAAGGCGCAGCACGCGAACGCCTCGTGTCTCAAGCTGCTCCCGAACAGAATCCGGCGGCACCACGTACGACGGCATCTGCCTGGTGGAGTAGCGCAAATTGTGGTACAGGCGCAGCAGTCTGGGAAGTCGAGCCCCAAGCCGTCCCCTTAGATTGAGCGGAAAGCCCAGCCATTGAAAGACGAGGAGTCCATTGGGTCGGGCCACCCTGACGAACTCGCTCAAGAAATGCAATTGCTGGCGGGGCGGGATGTGATGGAGCGTAATCAGCGAGAGGACAAGGTTGAACTGTTCATCGGGGAAGGGCAACTCGGTGCCGCTAACGTGGTAAAACACCCGCTCCTGATGAGCGTTATACCGCTCGGCCAGTTGGATGTATCCCCTGGCCTGGTCGACGCCATCGACACGGGCAAATTCTCGAGCAAGCGCCTGAGTCAGTCGGCCCACTCCGCATCCGAAGTCCAGCGCCCGATCCTTGGCCAAGGTGGCCCCAGTCTTTTGAATCTCCGCCAGGACTTCATCGACATCCTTCCGCCCGGTCGCCATGAACTCATCAAGGCGCCATTGGTTGCCGCGCTTGTCCTCGGCCGCCATTATGCCCCAGAGGGGGTCTTCCTTGGCCCAGTTCTCCCAAATCTCGGCATCCGTCGGCATGCGTCTATCCTCCGCGCCCACCATAGCAGCGTGGCTTAGAGCGTACACGTGCAGGATTTGGAAACAACCAGAACAAATAACCCGCTCCCCGCGGGCCTGCGGCTGCTTCGGCCCAAGCACCGGCCTGCCTGGCTTGGGATGGCCGCGCTTATTGTCGGCGGCATTTCTCTCGGGATTGGTCTAGCTGGCGCCCCGGCGAACCTGGTGCTTGGCACCCTCGCAGCTCTACTGGCCCTCGGCGCAACGATATACCGCCCAGCGCTTGGGCTTGCGGTGCTCATGTTCACGTACCCCTTTGACCTGACGACGTTTGTGGGCCCTGTGAAGGTAACGACGTCGTATGCCCTGTTCGCAATCCTGATCGCGGTCTGGGTCGCGCGCGAGATCTTACCCAACCCGCCAAAATGGCAACGGACCTCGTTGGACTGGCCGGTCGTCCTCTTCGCCGTGGCAACCTTCCTATCCCTCCTCGGGCTGACGGGCAATTATACGGATCAATTGGTCGCCCTCTTGAAGGCAACTGGCGGCTTTGTTCTCTTCTTCATCGCCACGCAAAGCCTCCGCAGCAGGGGGGACGTATGGCTGGTCGTTGGCGCGGTGCTGGCAACAGGCTTGATTCAGTCCGTGGAGACCATCCTTCCCGTCGTGAACGGAACGGTTGTCGTCTCGGATGCGACGCGAGCCACCGGCACCGTGAACGAAGCCAATGACTTTGCCGGTTACCTCGTGCTGGTCGGCCCTCTGGCAGTGGCTGCCGGACTTACGCTGCGCCATCGCTGGCTGACGATTGCCGGCGGCCTCGGGACGCTGCTCTTTGGTGCGGCGCTGGTCGCCACCCTGTCACGTAGCGGGTGGATCGGGATCGTGGTTGCCGTCATCGCTCTGGCTGTCCTGCTCCCGCAGAGGCGGCGGCAGATCGCCATGATCGGCGGCGGTGTGCTTGCAGTGCTCCTTATTGGGGGATTGGCGGGGCCGATCGCCGACAGGCTTGGAAACCAGGCAGGCAGCAGCCCGCTCGATACCTTCCTAGCCCGGGTGCCGATCTGGAGCGCGGCTCTGGCCATATTCGTCCAGCACCCGATATTCGGGATCGGCGTCGATCAATTTCAGAACATGATCGATTCGTTCAACCCGGATCTCGGCGTCAACCAGGCGCACAACCTGTTCCTGAATATGGCTGCCGAGCGCGGCGTCCTGGGGTTTGGGACCTTCGTCGCGCTTGTCGTGATGCTGTTCAAGGTGCTAAGGAGCGCGCTCCGGTCGGCGCTTAGCTTTCCGTATCGCGTGCTGGCCGCTGGCCTCATCGCCAGCTTCCTGGGATTCTTTGCCCACTCGCAGTTCGACGTCTCTTACTACGACTACAAGATCCTGCTGATGTTCTGGTTCCTGGTGGGGCTGGCGGCCACTCTCACCAGCTTGCAAAACAGCCCTGTGACCACGACGGAGGCGGCTCGCGGGTGAGTCGTGTGCTTACGAACGCGAAGCAGGTCGTGGGTCGGGTAAAGGATGTGCGGCAACTACCAAAGCATGATGCATCTCTCACGATCGGGGTCAATGCCGAGTTCCTGGCTAATCGGCTTCCCGATGGGATCCCTCGCGCCAGCTTTGGGCTGGTCCGAGCGATGGCCGAAGAAGATAGCTCGATTAACTGGCTCCTGTTCGCGCCGCGGATCGAATGGCGGGAAGCCGCCGAAGAGCTTCAATCCCTCGCCAACTGCCAGGTTGTCATCATGGGATCGATGCCGGGCCGAGCGGGCCGAGTGGGCTGGCGGCTTTTCGTTTTGCCATGGCTGGCGCGGCGGCATCGCGTTCGCCTTCTGTTCAACCCGGTGGGCAACGGGCCGGCGTGGATGCCGCGGAGTATCCCGCTCGTCATCACT